>CAMAGI010000051.1 GCA_945833775.1 uncultured Lachnospiraceae bacterium | reverse complement strand
CGCAGGGTATGGAGCACGGCTTTCTCTCTTCGATACCCCGGCTTAATCTCTTCGCAGGGTATGGAGCACGGCTTTCTCTCTTCGATACCCCGGCTTGGGCTTTTCGAATTTTGTTGGGCAGGGAACATCTACAGTTCGATGAAACTCTTACTCCACCCCTCCAAAATCCAGCCACTTCGTGTCTGTCGTGCTTCGCACTTTTGATTTTGTCGGTATCGCGCCGGAAAAAGAAAATACTCGATTCCGATTTCAGAGGTAAACAAGATTGGTTGATACCACCAAAAAAGAGAACGGTACTTTTCAGTTATGAAGAGTACCGTCTTTCGTGTCGAACCCTCAAGTGATCTTTGTAGCTCCGGGAACACAAATCCAAAAAGGGAACACAAATCCAAAAAGGGACTATACATCCAAAAAGGGACTGTTTTACTGCAATTCTTTGAATTCCTGAAACCGCCTGAAAGTCTAGGATTTTCTTTCCCCGGTTATGGCCTTGATGTTTCCTGCCCACTTGCCTGTGGCCACACGGGTGACAAAGCAGGTGCCCCGCACGACCCAGTCAATGGTCATAGCGATCCACACGCCGAGCAGACCGATTTCCAGATAAATACTCAGAAAATACGCAAGCCCGATCCGAAAGATCCACATGGAACCGATGGCAACCACCATGGTATATTTGACATCCCCGGCTGCCCTAAGCGCGTTTGCAAGTGCGAAGGAAACAGGATGGATCAGCATTGTGCAAATACAGATATAGGTCAACACGACAACCACAAGATCCGAGGTTTCCCGGCTCAGATGATACATGGAGCAGATCGGACGGGCGAAAACAATGAGCAGGACTCCGCATACAGCACCAAACGCATATGCGATTTTCAAAAGCTTCTTAATATAATATTTTCCCTGATCCGCATCTCCGGCACCGATACACTGTCCGATCACCGTAATCATGGATACGCCGATGGCATTTGCCGGCACGTTCTGAAGTCCTGCGATATTGCCGACAATGGCATTTGCCGTTATTGCCACCGTTCCAAGGCTGGCAATCATACTGCTTACAATCAGCTTGCCAATTTGAAAAATACTGTTTTCGACACCGTTTGGAACGCCGATATACAAAATCTTTTTGAGCATACCGGGATCCAGACGCCAGTTTTTGCTCATGTGAATCTTCTCGCTCTTAAAAAGGAGAAAACAGATGACAACAGCACACACAATTCGAGAGAACAGGGTTGCGGTTGCCGCTCCCGCAACGCCCCAGCCAAAGCCGTATATCAACAAAGCGTTTCCCAAAACATTTAAAATATTGGCTACAAACGAAACATTCATAGATACTTTGGAATCACCCACTGCGCGGAACAGGGCGGCACCACTGTTGTAGATCCCGAGAAAGGGATAGGACAGCGCCGTTATGTAAAAGTAAATGCGCGCTGCCTGCATAACCTCCGGCTCCAGGGAGCGGTAGATCATCGTCAGAATCTGTCTGTTGAATACCAGCGCTGTACCCGTGAAAAACAGCGCCAGACCTCCTACGGCAAGAAACAGCTGATTGGATGCCCTGCCAACCATCTCCCGATCCTTTCTGCCCATAAACTGGGCAGCGACAACGCTTCCACCGCTGGCAAGGGCGGTAAACATTCCCACCAGAAGAACATTGATCTGATCCACCAGTGAGATTCCGGACACAGAGGTTTCCCCGCAGGAGGCAACCATCACCGTGTCCACCATGCCAATCGCAATTGCAAGGAATTGTTCCACCACAAGTGGAAATATCAACTTTCTGAGATCCTTATCAGAAAACCGCATGCCAATACACCCTCTCTCGATCTTGCGGGATCTTCCATCCCCTGTTTTCCATTCATCCAACGAGTACGGTAGTACTAAATGTACGCATGAATTCCCTCGTACTCAACCGTCCACTGACCGTCGTCCGGGAAGCCCGGACAATCTTTTTCGCAACCGCGATAACCCGCTGTCATGATCGGCATCACCAGAAGTAGTGATCCGTTGCCCGGCAGGTACAGAGGAAGATCCGCTCTTCCGATCTGCCTGTTTTGACCGCTTGTCAAATAACAATTCTTCGGGGTATCCTTTAACAGGATTTCAATAGCCAGTTCAGGTCTTCCCAGACGGACCGCCGTCATCGCCATCATAGCAAAGTCCCATCCCCATAGTGTCGGGTAATCCCAGCATTCCAGTACCTTATCAAGGGTGTTTCCCATGACCGCCGGATCGATCTGTGAACAGGAAAGTGCCGCTCCGTCGATCAAGCCGTATGCTCCCAGCATGGAGGGATGGTCTTTGTTGAATTCCGTAAAGGTTGTCACACAGTTCCGGGTTGCAAGATAGACGTTGTCCAACTCGGTCAACGGAGCCATGTTTTCTGCAACCTCGCTCCATTTCGGATCGTACTCTCTGTTCAATCTCCGGGCCCATTCCACTGCCAGCCGTAAGGTGTAACTGAAATATGCCACCTCAAAGGCCGGATTGACCGTGGTCACTTCACTGTGACATTCCTGTGCCGGAATTACGGGTGCAGGGATATCATAACTTCCCGTCTGCGGATTTTTCACAACAAAATCCGCCATAAATACCGCTGTCTCTTCCACAAGCGGCCAGTATTTTTCCAGAAATTCTCGCTTTTGTTCCACCTGATATGCCATTTCCAGCATATAGATAATATGAGGCTGCTGCCACACCAGAAGGGGAGCAATCGGAGAGGGACAGTCAATTCCTTCTCCGGCAATCATCTTCGGCCATCTTGCGCCCCGATAACCATTTCTGGCTGCATTCTCGCGGGCCTGCGGCAAATGCTCCAGATACCACGCGAAACTGCGCTCACAAAGATCCGTATGCCCCCAGAGAGGAAGCCATGCGCAGTGCCACAAATACATCTCCAGATGCATCTTCCCGTACCAGCTGTTGCAGGTCAGTCCGGTCTCCTGAGGAGGCATGGAGCCAGCGGAATTCAAAGCCATCAGATACTGGGACAGAATAATTCTCCGCTCCAATTCCACCGCCCGTATATCTTTGCTCCGGTTGAGCCGGATAATTCCGCCCTTCTCCCAAAAGCGGTTCCATCCCGTGATGCCGTTTGCAAAGGTTTGCTCCACACTTTGCAGGCAGAGTTTTTCTTTGCTCTGTGCAAAAGCGACCGTAAATTCCATTTTCGCTCCGACGGGCTCCAATGTGAGTGCATGTCCGCTCAGGCTGCAATGCGCGGTTTGGGCGGAATCCACACGGATATAGACAACATCCCGATCCAGTGTGTGTTTTAACAGCATGCATCCGTCCTGTTCCTCCACACACTCCGTAGTATGCCTGCCAGTCCGGATCCAGTCAGAGGCCGTGATATCCGGCGATCCGTAAGGAAGTGTCAGTTGCACACTCAGTCTTCCGCCGGCGACCGCCGCACCTTTTAACCGAAAACCAAGGACATCATTGCCCTCGTTATCACAGATGGTTGTAACCTCCAGATCCATGCCGTCCACCCGGAGTCTGCTCACGAGTTCCCCGTCATACAGATGAAGCTCCTGGTGAACTGCGCTCAGCTGCTCAGGGACAATTGCGGAATGGTCAAGCAAAAGCCCGATTCGTGCCAGGTTCAGTCGGTGGGGATTTTCTCTGAGCCAGTCATATACCTCTTCATTACCGGGAAACTTTTTCTTGGGATATTTTACTGTGCGCCCATTGCACTCATACTCCGTCATGACAAGATCGGACAATGTGTACGCATACCGGCTCTCACTCACGGGCTGTGTATGCCATCCCCACTGGGACATTGTGCAAAGCGGCGTAACGTTATATGTATCATATAGGGTCTGCATCCCGGTCACATCCGCACTAAAGCCCAGTTCCCCGTTACCGACCGTCAACACATTGGCAGGATCCACCTTCTCGATGATTGGATTATGCCTGCTCACTAACTCTTTTCGATTGATCATAAACTTCCCCTCCCCGTCGCATGGGTATTTTGTTACCACTGCCTGACATCTCTTTCACACAACAGAAGCACCCGGAACAATTCCAGGTGCTTCTCTCATTTTATTCTCCATTCCACAGACGTTTATACGTCGAAGAAATCGCGAACCGAATACTCGATTCGTCAGCCCTTTACAGCTCCGACCATAACGCCCTTGGTGAAATACTTCTGCAGGAAAGGATACAGCGCCAAAATAGGAACTGTAGATACGATAATGGTAGCATACTTAATGGTCTCTGCAACCATCTCCGCATCGTCATTACCGATACCTGCATCGGTCAAGTCACTCAGGATCAGAATCTTTCTCAGGATCATCTGCAGAGGATACTTGTTGGCATCCTTCAGATAAATCATGGCACTGAACCAGGAGTTCCAGTGTGCAACGCCGTAGTACAATACCAAAACGGCGATGGTTGCCTTTGTGAGGGGCACCAGAATCTTCCACAGGATCGTCATATGTCCTGCACCATCCAGCATTGCGGATTCCTCCAGGGAAGCATCAATACCGGACATAGCGGTTCTCATAATAATCAGGTTGAAAGTGTTCAATGCACAGGGGAGAATCAACGCCCAGGTGCTGTTGTACAGACCCAACTGCTGAATGTTCAAGTATCCGGGAATCATACCGCCGGAGAAGTACATGGTAAACATGATCATGACGGTAATGAAAGTCTTACCGGGAAGATTCTTTCTCGACAGGAAATACGCTGCCAAAAGTGTCATGAAGATATTCAGTGCAGTACCTACAACTACGATGAAAATTGTGTTGGCATAGCCTTTCCAGATTGCTGCGGTACCAAACACTCTCGCATAAGCCGCAAGGCTGAAGCCCTGGGGAACCAGCAATGCTCCGCGATAACCCATCAACAATGTATTCTTACTAAAGGATGCGCAGATTACATACCAGAAGGGATAAATACAAGCGATCATAAACAGTGATAAGATGATGATATTAAACACGTTAAAGATACGCTCGCCCCTGCTGATTTTAACCTTGGCGCTGGAATCCATCATATCCAAATCTTTTTTCTTTGCCATCTTACGCCACCTCCTTACCACAAGCTGGTCTCTGTGGTCTTCTTACTGATCTGGTTAGCGATAATTACCAAAGTAAAGTTCACCACGGAGTTGAACAGACCTACGGCTGTCGAGAACGAGAACTCTCGGTTCAACAAACCGATTCTGTATACGTAAGTGGAAATAATATCTGCCACATCGTAAATACCTTCGTTGTAGAGCAGAATTGTCTTTTCATATCCGATACCCATGATCTGACCGACACGCATGATCAGCATGATAATGATCGTGGGAAGGATGCAGGGAATTGTAACGTGAATGGTCTGCTTCCATCTGTTCGCGCCATCCACTCTTGCTGCGTCATAAAGCTCGGAGTCAATACTGGTAAGGGCTGCCAGATATACGATGGAACCCCAACCGGCTCCGGCCCAAATGTTGGAAATTACATAAATCGGAATCCATAGGGAACCGACTGCCAACATGTTTTTGCCGCTGTAGCCGAAAAGCTGGAAAAACTGATTGATAAATCCATCCTGTGCAACGAACTGTCTGATCATTGCACACAGTACGACCATGGATACGAAGTGGGGCATGTAGGTAATGGTCTGTACCATCTTGGAGAATTTCTTACTGCGCAATTCGTTGATCAAAAGTGCCAGAATAATGGGAACCGGGAATCCGAAGATCAAGGTTGCAAAACTCAGCTTCAACGTATTGGCTAACAGACGCGTGAAATAGTACCCCTGGAAGAAATCAATAAAGTTTTTAAAGCCTACCCAGGTACTGCCGGCAACTCCCTTTCTGGGATTGTAATCCTGGAAAGCAATGATGACGCCGTACATGGGTTTATAATGAAACAGAATGTAGTAAATAACAACGGGAAGGATCATCAGATAAACTGCGCGGTTCTTCCAGATAATCTTCCGAAACTTCGACCAGTCACGCTTAGGTTTAGCAACTGCCGTCCGGGCTGAACCCTTTTCTCTCTTCATTATTCCTAGTACCTCCTGACAGTAATAAAGTATAGATGAGTCTGCCACTGCCGAGGCAGCAGCAGACTCTCCATACCGTTAAATCTTATAGATGTGAATCGATTATCTAGCCTGGTATCTGTCAACAGCTGCCTGATAGATCTCGATCATACGCTCTACATCGGGGCCGATCTGAGCAACGTATGCATCCCAGTCTGCGGATACATCGGACTCCATGTTGTACCACTTAACGCGATACTCACCAACAGCGGTGGAGATCTTGGAGTTCAGCTCTGCGTACTCATTTGCCTCATCTGCGGTCATGGTTACAGGAGGAATCAGAGTAGACTGGCTATCGGTGCCGTCGTTCCACATATACAGAGCATCCTTCTGCTGCTGCTGTGCATAGTAGCCGAAGATGTAGTTGGGATCCTGTACGAACGCACCGGACATGTTACCACGTCCGTAGTGAGCCATTGCAACTGCAACACTCAGACCGTCGGGGTTGTTCATGATCAGATCAGTGTACTGTGCATTTCCATCAGCATCCAGAGTGTAGGATACGCCTTCGGTACCGAAGTTGATTGCGTAGTGACCGGTCTGGCTGTAGCAGAAGTTCAGGAATGCTGCAGCAATCTCAGGGTTCTCGCAGTCAGCGGTAATGGAAGCGGAAGCCTTGGAAGTGGTAGCGTAGTCGTAGGAAGCGCCGCCGTACTTAACAGTGGTACCAGCGGTAAGTACAGGGAACTGTGCTGCAACGAGCTCGTAATCAGCACCGTAGGTGTCGGGCTCTTTCCATGCGGTCTTGTTCCAGGTACCAAGTCTGGATCCACCTGCACCGTAGGTAACAGCGGAGGTACCGTCCAGCATCTTCTGCTGAGCGTCTGCGGACTTGTTGGTAGGAACGTTAGCGTCAAGGAGACCTGCCTTAACCCACTCGTTCATCTGGATCATCCAATCCTTGTAGGACTCTTCGATGAAGCCGTAGTGAACCTTGCCATCCTTGTCGTCAAGGTACATACCGGGACGAATGGAATAAGCATTGAAGGTACCGTTCATCAGGTAGTTCATATCCTGATAGGTCATAGGAGTTTCTACGCCGGAATCCTTCAGAGCGGTCATAGCTGCGGTCCAGTCATCAATGGTCTCAAGAGATCCGGTGTAGCCGGACTTCTCAAGCAGATCCTTACGATAGATCAGACCGGAAGTACACTGCAGATACTTGGAACCACGAACGAACGGGAAGCAGTAGTAGTTGCCGTTGTCATCCTTGATGGACTTATCTACATGAGGGTTGTCCTGAAGCCACTGCCAAAGGTCAGCAGCAGGGCCGTCAGCCTTGATGTAATCGTTCAGGTAGATCAGCATACCGTCATCATATGCCTGAGAAGGACCGCCGGGATAAGAGGTGGACCACTCCCACTCAACGATGTCGGGAAGCTTGGTGTCGGTTGTCATCAGGTTGAAGTTGGTGTCGGTATCGGTGGTGGGTCCGATGAACTCAACGGTGATACCGGTCAGTCTCTGCCACTCCTGTGCCCACTCGGTCATCTGAACGGACTCAGCGGTGTCGGGATGGTTCTGTACGTTGGAAGGTACAGGGAGCCAATAGGTGAGCGTAACGCCCTCAGCACCTTCATAAGGGTACTGAACGTAGTTACTTCTGGGTGTTGTACAATCACCCATCTTGCCCTGCTCGTCAGCGCTCAGTGCAGGGAGAAGGTTGCTCTCCTCAGCAGGAGCTTCGCTGGAAGCCTCGCTCTGCGCTTCGCTGGAAGGCTGAGCTTCGCTGCTTGCGGGAGCATCGGTGTTACCGCAACCGCTCAACAGCATGGAAGCTGTCATAGCAGAAGCAAGTACAACAGATAATGCTTTCTTTTTCATGTTTTTCCTCCATTTTAGTGAAATGTTTATTTTTTCAGCCTAATAGATTGACTGTTAAGCTGCCTTGTAAGGCATGTACGGTCATCCAACACCCGTACATTACAGATCGGACTTTGCAGCCTCGGTGCACATAATCAGGAATGCGCCAACGCCGTGCAAGTCGTTAGTAGAAGTCGGTCTCGCGCAATAATGTGCGTAATCACCCACACCGGTACCGATACATACGCCGCTGACCAGAAGGTTGTCACCATTCCATTCAAGATTGTTGATGGTTCCCTCAAATCCTTTTCTGGCATAAGTAAGGTACTCCTCAGGCAAGATTCCCTTACGAACCGCCTTGCAGATTGCTGCAACATAGAGGCATCCGCAGGAAGTCTCAGGCCAGTTGCCCTCTTCTCCCACTTTATCAACTACCTGCCACCAACGGCCGTCCTCGCCCTGGAACTTGCAAACTGCCTGCAAGATATCTCTCACGAGACGTTCCAGTTCTTCCCGCTTGGGGTGATCCTCAGGCAGGAAATCCAGTTCATCCAGAACTGCCACGGGAACCCAACCGATGCTTCTGCCCCAGAATTCGGGAGATAACCCGGTCTCGGGATCCGCCCAATAGATATCCTTAAAAGAATCCCATGCGTGATACCAGAGTCCCGTCTTGGGATCGCGGGTCTTCTCCTCCATGAGGAGAGCCTGCTGCGCACACAGATCAAAAAGTTCCGGTTTATCAAATCGCTTTGCGTATTCCGCGCTCAGCGGCCCTGCCATATACAATCCGTCCAGCCACATCTGGTCCACAGCTCTTCCGGTACTGTCCAAAGATGCCTTGTGCCAGAGTCCGCCGACGGGATTGCGCGGGAAATGCCGAATCAGAAAAGCCAGCTTATCCAGCACCTTGCGGTATCTTGCGTCGCCGGTTCTGTCCAGCAGAGGGAAGAGCAAAATGCCGGGCTGCATATCGTCCAGCTGATTCCGATCGAAGGTGATGATCTCACCGTCCCCATCGATGCAGGAATCCACCCAATCCTTCACATACTGGAAGTAACGCTCATCGCCGCACAATTCGTAAGTCTTGTACACACCGGAAAGGAATACACCCTGATGATAATGAAAGCGTCCCTTCGGGGGCAGATCTTCTGCCTTGAACTTACGCATCATTGTGTCCACGGATGCCTTCGCATAATAGATCGGCTTTTCCATTTCGCTGTCCCCCCAAAGCGGTAATTTTTGAAAGAACAAACATAGCTTTTGCACATATGTAAGTACTTTCATAAGTAACTATACACTTTTTACACCAAAAAAGCAATAGTTTTGTCAATGTTATTAATTTCACAAGAACATTTATATAATTTTTACGATTCCTGAACGTCAGATATGTGCAAATCATCCAAAAGTAAATCGTTATACACGCCTCCGAATGCCCTGAGTTGCCTTGCAATCAGGCCGGCAAAATGGACTGCGCCGTCGTGACGAAGGTGTGTATTATCCCGGCTCTCCTCCGGGTGCTCCGGATAGTAGCCGGCATCGAAAAACATATACCAGCCTCTGCTGCGCTCCTCACCTACTGTTTCCAGATCCTCCCGGCTCATTTTGTTGAGATCCACAAGGGGCACCTGATACTTTTGAGCCGCCAGCTTCATGCCTGCCACATAATCTCCGTGTTCACCGGGTTGTAAATGCTTTTCATCCTGAAACCACCGTCTCTCAAGGGGGGTGATAAGCACGGGATAAGCGCCGTGCTCTGTTGCTGCCAGGACATACTTTCCCAGATATTCGATAAAGGATCCGAAGGGCTCGGTGTAGCGCGTCTCGTCGTGCTGTTTCTCATCGTTATGTCCGAACTGAATAAACAGGAAATCGCCCGGCTCAATCCGCTTCTCGATTTGTACAAGTCTTCCCTCCTCCAGAAAGCTCTTGGAGCTGCGCCCGTTTCTGGCATAATTTACAACCCGGTTTCCCTCCCGGATAAAGAGTTCGAACACCTGCCCGATGCCCGTCTGGGGATAGGTCGTGAAATCATTGGTCTGGACCGTGGAATCCCCCGCCCAATAAATTGTACTCATGGAAACCTCCATTCCGGGAATGTCTTCTTATTTGTGACATTCCCGACGCAAAAAATTTTCCGCCGTAAGCAGATCCTCCGGCGTGGTGATCTTGATATTCTCATAAGACCCTTCCGTCAATTTCACCCGGTAGTCGGTGAACAGCTCGACCACTCCCGCGTCGTCCGTAACCGCAATTTTCCCCGTTTCCTGTTCCGACAGGCACGCAGCCAGCCGGGCATAAGCGTCGATGATCAATCCGGTCTCAAACACCTGTGGAGTCTGAACCGTCCATACGCTTCGCCGGTCCGGCGTGCTCTTCGCAAAGCCCTCCCCGTCGGCAATTTTAACCGTATCCTTCGCGGGCATGGCCGCCACACAGGCATGGTATTTTCTCACATCCTCCAGGGTCCGTGCCAGAATTTCTTCCGTCAAAAAAGGCCTTGCACCGTCGTGAATGAAGACATACCCGTCGCCATTCGGCACGGATTGTTTCCCCTTCGCGATCCACTGCAAAGCATTCCATACGGAGGCATAACGCTCGTCACCCCCGGGTATCACACAATCCACCTTTGAAAACCCGTATTTTGCCACGATTCCCCGCTTTACATACTCCAGATCCGCCGCTCCCGTCACCAGGATGCAGTCATCCAGGATCTTCGACTGTTCCACCGCATTTAAGGCATACCAGATCAGCGGTTTTCCATCAAGCAGCAGAAACTGCTTGGCTACCTTGCTCTTCATGCGGCTGCCGCTGCCGGCTGCAAGCACGATCGCCGTACAGCGTTTTCCGTCTCTGTCAGCCATCTTATCTCCTTTGCATTCCTTCTGTCTTGCATCATTTTCTGGGAACTCCGCCCAGGGGCAGATTGGGCACCGCATTCAGATCATACCCGTGACGCACGCCCTTTTGGTATTCATAGTATCCCGCCGCACCGATCATGGCAGCATTGTCCGTGCACAGAAGAGGCGAGGGATGATAGAACCGGATTCCCTCCTCCCCGCAGCGCTTTTCAAAGGCACTGCGCAGAGCGGAATTGGCAGCCACGCCACCGGCGATGGCAAATGTGTCGTAACCGAAAGCCTTTACCGCGTGGACGGAATGCTCCACCAGTACATCGATCACCGCTTTTTGAAAGGAAGCAGCCACATCCGCAGGGTTTACCTCGATTCCTTTCATCTGACATGCGTTCAGGTAATTGAGCACCGCGCTCTTCAAACCGCTGAAGCTAAAGTCGTATTCATTTTCCCCAAGGTGTGGTCTGGGGAAAGCAATCGCATCCGGATTTCCCTCCCTGGAGAGCCGGTCGATCTTGGGGCCTCCCGGGTAACCCAGCCCGATGGCTCTGGCCACCTTGTCAAAGGCTTCCCCCGCAGCGTCGTCCCTGGTACGGCCGATCACCTCATACTCCCCGTAATCTCTTACAACCGTAAGATGGGAATGACCGCCGGAGGCGACCAGACACACAAAGGGCGGTTCAAGCTGTGGGTTCTCAATGTAATTGGCACTGATATGCCCTTCGATATGGTGCACGCCCACCAGAGGAAGTCCCGTGGCAAAGCAGATTGCCTTTGCCGCCGACACGCCCACCAGCAGGGCTCCCACAAGACCCGGCCCATAGGTCACCGCAACCGCATCCAGATCTCTTAAGGTCACGCCCGCTTCCTTCAGCGCCTGCTCGATCACCTGGTTGATCTTCTCAATATGCTTGCGGGAGGCAATCTCCGGCACAACACCGCCGTAAAGCGTGTGCAGATCAATCTGTGAGTAAATCACATTGGAGAGCACCTCGCGCCCGTTCTTCACAACGGCCGCCGCCGTTTCATCACAGGAGCTCTCGATTGCAAGAATCCGTATATCTTCCTTCTTTTCCATACTAATCACCATTCCCCGGACGCTTTCGCGTCGGAGAAATATCCTCTGCTTTACTGCGCGTCAAGCTGCACATTTCCGGAATCGGTCCAGCCAAATATTTTCCAGTGCTTATTTTCATCCCTCCGCAGAAGATACACCTGATTGGAGGGAATGTTTTCTCCGTTCTGTGCAATGGTGTACCCGCAGTAAATCCGGGCAAAGGTATACCCGTCATCCTCAAAAATATCCACACTGGTGCTGGATGCAACGGACACATTGGTCAGTCGCCGGTTGCTCTGCTTATAAGAAGCCACATCCGCCTTCAGGCGGATCAGATAAGTGCCCAGCTCATTGGCAGCCAGAAGATCCTCGTCGTACAACTCCCGCGCTTTCAGACCCAGATCCTCAATCTCTGCGTCCGTGCACTCCTCATTATAATAGCATTTCAGAATCTCATTGTAATACTTGATGACTTCCTTGGGCGTGGCAGGATAGTCCGTTTCCAGATTGCGGCTTAAGGTGCTTTGCACCGCCGTCATGCTCGCCTCCGCCTTCTGTTCCCTGGTACGGTTGGAGAGATATGCGTAATAGCCCACGACCGCTACGATCAGGCATATGAAAATCAGCGTTGTTCTGGTCGTATTCTTCTTCACAGTGCCTGTGAGGGCCTTCATTCGCATTTCCTCCTTTCCGTAACAAGTATCTCTCTGCGGGTATTCCCGCGTTTATTCCTCATCCTCAAATTTCAGTTCCACCGACCTGCCGTCTCTCGCCGCAATCGCTCCGGGAAAGATTCTGCGCACCTCTCCGATAAACTCCTCGGGATGCATGAGGGAGGGACTGTAGTGGGTAAGCCACAGCTGCAGGGTCTTAGCCCGGGCAGCAATCTGTGCCGCCTCATACATGGTCATGTGCTTGTATTCCTTTGCCTTGGCCAGCTTGTCCGGCTCGCCGTACATGCCCTCCAGAATGCAGAGATCCGCATTCTCTGCGCTGGTGACAATGTTCTCCGTGGGCCTGGTGTCGGTACAGTACGTGACCTTTAGTCCCTTTCTGGGCTGTCCGAGCACCATGTCGGGGGTGTAGATGGTCCCGCCGTCCTCGATCGTCTCACCCTTCTGCAGTCTTCCCCAATATTTCATGGAAATCTGTTGCTCCTCCGCGCGGGCGCGATTGAATTTTCCGGCCCGGTCGATCACCAGACTATAGCCATAACATAACACATTATGATTCACTTTGAAAGTCTCAATCCGAAATCCGTCAAAAGAAAACGTCTGGTTCTCCTGCGCAATCTCCACACACTCCACCGCAAAAGGAAGCTCCGGCGCAATCACACGCAGAGCAGAGACCACCCGTTTCAACCCCTTTGGTCCGATCAAAAGAAGCGGTTCCGTGCGCTCCGCATTTCCCATCGTCAAAAGCATACCGGGCAACCCGCTGATGTGATCCGCGTGATAATGGGTAAAGCAGATGATGTCAATAGGTTTGGGACTCCAGCCCTTCTCCTTGAGTGCCATCTGCGTTCCCTCTCCGCAGTCAATCAGAATACCGTGCCCGTTGTAGCGCATCATGAGCGATGTGAGGTAGCGATACGGAAGCGGCATCATTCCGCCGGTCCCCAAAAGGCAAACGTCTAACATAGATACTCTTTTTCCTCCTCCGATAAAACCGGGATTGCAAACCCTGAGATCAGCTTATTGTAGCAGGATTCGCACAGGTCAAAATGGTGCTTTACTCCGTCCCGACCGCTAAAATACCCGAACACCATATCGCCGTGAAAACAGCCCTCTCTCAGATATCCCCGTTCACATTTTAACGACTTTTTGCATTGATTGCAAATAACCTTTTCTAAAATTTTACCGTTTTTTCCCTTGTACTTGCGCATTTTCCTTCCTCTCAGCACACGCGGTGATACCCGCTTTTTTTCTGTTCCATGCGTTATTATACAAGAGATCGCCCGGAAAAAACTGTGGTAAATTCTGTTACCTGCTCCTACCTTTTCCACATGATAAGCGCATCCTCCGTGGGGCGCTCATAGAAGCGCGGTCTTACCCCTTCCGCCACAAAGCCGAGTTTTTCATACAGATGGATCGCCGACGCATTGCTCACGCGCACCTCCAGTGTAAACGCCTCCACCCCGGCTGATTCCGCGTCCCGAATCAGCTTCTGCAAAAGCTCACCTGCGATTCCCCTTCTTCGATGGGAGGGTGCCACCACAACATTGTCAATATTTGCCTCTCCGCACAGGTTGGTATATCCCACACAGGCCACAGGCTCCCCCGCATCCTCCGCCACGTAATAGGTACAATACTCTCTGGTGAGCAGATCTGCAAAATCCTGTGCAGACCAGGGCATACTGAAGGATTCCTGCTCAATGCGCGCCAGCGCCTCCACATCCTGCAGTTCGAGAGGGCGAATTCGAATACTCATTGTTCCCGCTCCCGTTCCGCCTGACTCTTCCGCAGATACTCCGGCTGGTGATCCGCTGCGGACACCCATCTGCCCTCCGCATAATAGGTACTGCCCAGTGCCGCAATGCTTCCGGCCCGCTGGGCGTTTTGACAGGCGGGAGCGAACACGAAGGGAACCCGGATTTTCTCCGACAAAACATCCCGATAAACCGAAACTCCGTCCCCCAGAAACACCACCGGTCTGCCCAGTTCATTGACGGCCTGTGCCAATTCGCGGATCTCAATTGCGCACTGCTCTTTCACACACTTTAGCCGCATTCTGTGCTCCTCAGCAGCAAACTCATAGATTCCGGTGTAGACCTGGTTACGCCTTGCATCCATCAGCGGACACACCAGCCGGTCCGTCCCGCACAGATTGTAGGCCAGTCCCTCCAGCGTGGGTACCTCCACGATCGGTTTGTCCAGAGCCAGTCCCAGCCCCTTGGCGGTTGCCGCGCCGATGCGAAGTCCGGTAAAGGAACCGGGGCCGGAGGCCACCGCGATTGCATCCAC
>CAMAGI010000050.1 GCA_945833775.1 uncultured Lachnospiraceae bacterium | reverse complement strand
TGAGAAAGTATTGGGCAATCAGGCAATCGTAATCCCTGCAAAGAAATACCAAATCAAGGACCTGGTACGGCAGATACTTCTCCCCGGGTGAACGTACAACGTTTGTACCAGAGAAGATTGTGTTTTACGTGGAAAGATATCCGGCAATACTGGAAAATGCACGGTTAAAACAGTTCGCCTGCCAAGAAAAACTGTGCTATACTATACGCGAGCAGAAAAGCAAGCGACGCCGAAGGCGGCATTTGCTTTTCGCCGCGATAACGAGCAAACATAAAGGAGACATCGAAGATGCTGGAACTTAAGAATGTCAGCTTTGATGCCGAGGGTGGAAAAGAAATCTTAGAGCACGTCAGTCTGGTAATCGAGGACCGTTTTGTGGCGGTCACAGGACCAAACGGCGGTGGCAAATCCACATTGGCCAAACTGATTGCAGGTATCTATCGTCCCAAGGAGGGACAAATTTTACTGGATGGAGAGGATATCACCGAGCTGTCCGTATCCGAGCGTGCCAAGAAGGGCATCAGTTATGCTTTTCAGCAGCCGGTTCGCTTTAAGGGTCTTCGCGTGCGGGATCTTTTGAATCTCGCGGCAGGGGATTCCACATCCTTAAGCGATTGTTGTCAGATTCTGTCCGAGGTGGGACTTTGTGCCAGGGATTATCTGGATCGCGAGTTGAATGACAGCTTGTCCGGCGGCGAGATGAAGCGCATCGAGATTGCAACGGTTCTTGCAAGAAAGTCAAAATTCAATGTGTTCGATGAGCCGGAGGCAGGGATTGATCTGTGGAGCTTTCAGAATCTGATCCGGGTTTTTGAGAAAATGTACGGTCAGACGAAAGGAAGCATCTTGATTATCAGTCACCAGGAGCGCATCTTAAACATTGCGGATAAGATTATTTACTTGAAGAACGGCCGTGTGGAGAATTACGGTTCCAGAGAGGAAATCCTTCCAAACCTTTTGGAAGGAACCCAAGCTGCCGGAACCTGTGGTGTTCTCACCGGAAAGTTGGAGGATTAGGGATGGATTCCATACAGAGAAGTCTATTGAAGGAAGTGGCAGAGCTGGACGCCCTTCCGGTGGGCGCGTACAACATTCGTGCCAATGGTGTGAGTGCGGCCCGCAATACCACAGCCAACATCGATATTGTCACGAAGACAGATAAGCCTGGCATCGATATCATCATCAAGCCGGGTACAAAAAAGGAGAGTGTGCATATCCCGGTGGTGTTGTCGGAGGCGGGGTTGAAGGAGAGTGTTTTCAACGACTTCTACATCGGCGAAGGTGCCGATGTGGTAATCATCGCCGGCTGCGGTATTCACAACTGTGGCGGTGAAGATAGCGAACACGACGGCATCCACAGCTTTCATGTGGGTAAAAACGCCCATGTGCGCTATGTGGAAAAACACTACGGTGAGGGTGAGGGACGCGGCAAGCGCCTCATGAATCCGACAACGGAGGTGTACCTGGAGGAGGGGGCCAGCATGGAGATGGAGGCTACCCAGATCTCAGGAATCGACGACACACTGCGCAAGACGACGGCTGTTCTGGAAGCCGGTGCAAGTCTGGTAATTCATGAGAAGGTAATGACCACCGGAACCCAAAATGCTGTGTCCCAATTCACAGCGGACTTAAACGGTGAAGGGTCAAGCTGTAATCTCGTCAGCAGAACTGTAGCAAAGGATCAGAGTACCCAGCATTTTATCAGTGTACTGAACGGAAATGCGCCCTGTGCGGGACACAGCGAATGTGATTCCATCATTATGGATCAGGCAAAGGTCCTGGCCAGTCCCCAACTGTCCGCATCCTGTACGGATGCAAGTCTTATCCACGAGGCGGCAATCGGTAAGATTGCCGGGGAACAGCTGATAAAGCTGATGACACTGGGGCTGTCCGAGAGTGAGGCGGAGGAGCAGATAGTCAACGGATTCCTGCGGTAGAGGGGCTTTGGAGTATGAATGAAAAGATCAGTTGTCCCGTTGCGGGAAAATGCGGAAGCTGCCGCTATACGGATCTTACCTATGACAGACAGTGTGAGAAAAAGGCGGCACAGTTTGCATCCCTTATGAAGCCTTTCTGCAAGACGGAAAGCTTTCTGTGCATGGAGAATCCCATGCACTATCGCTGTAAGGTGCATGCCGTATTCGGAGAGGATCGGAAACACAATATCATCTCCGGAATCTATGAGGCGAACAGCCATCGCATTGTCACGGTGGAGAGCTGTATGATCGAGAATGAGAAGGCGGATGCCATCATTCAGACCATACGCAGACTTGCGAAGTCGTTCAAGATACGACCCTACAATGAGGATACCGGATACGGACTTTTGCGCCATGTGCTGATTCGTGTGGGACATGCCACGGGGCAGATCATGGTGGTGCTGGTACTCGCTTCCCCGATTCTTCCCTCCAAAAATCATTTTGTGCAGGCGCTCCGGGAGGAGCATCCGGAGATAACGACTGTTTTGGTCAATGTGAACAATCGTAAGACCACAATGGTATTGGGGGAGAAAGAGCAGGTCATCTACGGCAAGGGCTACATCGAGGATGTTCTGCTCGGACTGCGATTCCGCATTTCCGCGAAGTCCTTTTATCAGGTGAATCCGGTACAGACGGAGGCGCTTTACCGAAAGGCGATCGAGTATGCGGGACTCACTGGAAAGGAGACCGTGCTGGATGCCTATTGCGGTACCGGTACCATCGGTCTTATCGCTGCAAAGCAGGCCGGACAGGTGATCGGCGTGGAGTTAAATCCCGATGCGGTTCGGGATGCCATCGGAAATGCAAGGGCGAACGGTGTGAAAAATATCCGTTTTTATCAAAACGATGCCGGGAAATTTTTACTACAGATGGCACAGGAGAAAGCCAAAGTGGATGTGCTTTTTATGGATCCGCCCAGATCCGGAAGTGATGAAGCCTTCCTGTCGGCGGTGTGTACCATAAAGCCGAAGCGCGTGGTGTACATATCCTGCAATCCCGACACGCTGGCAAGAGATTTAAAATTTCTCAGGACAAAGGGATATCGTGTACAGAGGGCCGTGGGAGTGGACATGTTCCCCTGGACGGACAACACAGAGGCGGTGTGCCTCCTGAGCAACTAAAAAAGATACTATCTGCGCAGAAGAATGAGATTGTCCGTCTCCAGTTTTTTTGCGTCCGCAAATTCTTCCAGAATCCAATCCAGCACAATTGTGTGATTCTGCATCGAATAGTTATATTCCGGGTTTGTCTCGAAACTTTTATCAAGGATGACAACATTTGGCAGCTTTTCCGGGTGCTTTTCGTAATACGCAAGATACATTTCATTAAATACCGAAGTTCCCTGGGTGGATGGAGTCGCTATGTCGGCATTTGTTACCAAATAGTAGATGTTTTCACAGCCGAAATAGAGCAATTTATCGGTATCGGCTACGTTGTCCCGGATGAAGGCGGTGTTTTCGTTGTAGGTCTGCGCCAACTCTTCCTTTAACAGGAGACCGGCTGCGGGGCCGCTCGTTACCGGTGTCATATGCATTTTAACCGATATCGGGATGCACCCGGTAACCCGGACCAACAATAGCTTGCATACCAGTAAACTCAACAGAAACAGAACCGCGGTTCCGTACATGAGACCCTGAAAAAGACGATCCTGCCGGTAGCTTGTCAGGAGCAAAGAAGCGGCAATGAAGCAGGTGGCAATGACGGCGATGTAGATTCTTGCCAACGCTATTTCAAACGTCATGTTTGTGATGGCAGCGGAAGCGAGTACGCTGAAGATGCCCGGGACGATTCCGAAATAAAAGTATTCGCGGGTTTCTTCTTTACTGAGCAAAAAGCAGAGAAAGCCAAACAGAACAATCACAAGGAAACGAAAGTATAAGTAAAACTGATTGGTATCTCCCAGGAGGGAGGAAACCATGTGGTTGACGGAAAGCAGCAGGATCGCAAGGAGCAGAAGGACAGGTATTTTCTCCTTGGGCGAACTTAAACAGTCTTTTCCCTTGAGCGAAAAGTACTTCCTGATGCAGATGGTGATCATAAACGATCCTGCCAGATAGAGAAGAAGCTGACCGGCAAAGTCCGCTATCTCATAGAAATATTCCTTACAACGCTGAGCAAGGCTGACGGAATGGGACTCATCCATCAGGATGCAGGAAAGATTTTCCAACAGTTCCGGGAGCGTCATATAGGAAAACAGGTATCCGATAAATGCGACCCCGATAACGAGCATAGGCAGCGTAAACCAGATGATTGCCGACCCTATTCTTTTGCGGTCCTTTTTGGTGCAGGAAGCAATGGCAACGATATAGACAGGATACAGTATGACCATGGTTGGATAGGACATGATGGCAATCCAGAGGGCAACCGAGGCAAGAAGCAGGAATCCATTGTGCTGTTTGCTTCTGTTCCAGAAATACAGTGCAAGAAAAATTACGCATACGGACCAGTAATGCTGAATTTCGAATTCCGGTGAGGATACCCACTTCGGCAAAAAGTTCATATGGATCAATGCAATCAGTAAGCCGACAGAAGTATTAAATTGTTTTCTTGCAGCGATAAAAAAGCCGACGCCGATCAGCAGATGAATGAGGGAGCCGATCACTCTCAGATAGATTACGATTCCTGTGGTATCTCCCCCGGTTACAGCCAGAAAGGGGAGCATGAAAATCGCAGAAAAGAAGGCGCTGAACTGGTGCGGCTCCCACATTTCGGTAAGAAGTCTGGAGCCGGTTGCCAGTCGATAGGATTGCGCAATTGCATAGCCCTCGTCAATGTCGAAACTGATGAATATACTTTTCAGTACCGCGAACAGGGATAAGAGCACGAGGAGAGCGTTTATCCCATGGATTGTGTTCTTTCTTATTTGATTTTGTTTTGCTGCACTGGAGGCTGTCTGTATCATGTGATGTTCCTTGTATCAATATGGAATAAGCGGACTGAGCGGATTTGTTGCGATGGAATCATGTTTTATATATACGTCATGAATTTCCGTGTGTCAAGCAGGAACGCCGAATCTGTTTTTCAACCGGTCATCTGTGGAAAGGATTTCCAAAAGAGACAATCTATGGTACAATGTACGCGAGTCAAATATAGAATTGAGGTAAACTTATGTGCTGGATTATCGGCTTTTTTGTCATCCTGATCATTCTTTCACTGATGTTGTTTGTAGGTCTTGCTTCCTACGTGGCGTTGCCCCGGGTCTGTACCATGGAGGTCGGGGAATCCTACGAAAAGGAGCACGGTTTCTGGCGGGAGTATGACAGGCTTCCCAAGGAAGAGTTTACCGTAACGGGAGCAAAGGGATATGAGCTGGCTGCGGTATACGTACCAGCGCCCGGGGAGAGCAACCGCTATGTGGTGATCTCTCACGGGTATACCTCCTGCCGTTACGGGAGTCTGAAATACATGCATATGTTTCGGGATTACGGGTTCAACTGCATCATCTATGATGACAGAAGGCACGGGGTGAACAAGCGTGTTCCCTGTACCATGGGGGTTCTGGAGTCCCAGGATCTGTGTGCGGTCATCGATGCGGTTTATGCGAGATTCGGCCCGGATATAAAGCTCGGACTGCACGGAGAATCCATGGGCTCCGGCATGCAGATCATGGCCCTGCAATATAAGCCCAAGGTGGATTTCATCGTGAACGATTGCGGCTATGCGGTTCTTCTGGATGTGGAGAAAAAGGCACTACGGGAATGGTTCCATCTTCCCGGCTGGCTGGTGTACGGGGCGGATGTTGCAGCGAAGATTCTCTATGGCTACGCATTCACGGATGTGAATCCCATTGAATGTCTGGAGGACAATACGATTCCGATCTGTTTTATTCATGGAGCGGAGGATGATTTTATTACACCGGATCACAGTAGGAGGATGTTTGAAAAGACAAAGGGATATAAGGAAATTCATCTGTTTCCCGGTGCGGCACATGCACAATCCATGGAGAGTAATGAGAATAATTATCGAAAAATCGTAAAAGAATTCCTTGAAAAAATCGGGGAAATTTGAGAAAATGAAAGCGGAGTCGGGAGTATGACGACTCCGCTTTTTTATGGAATCGGAGGCGAACGAATGCTCAAATACTTGAAAAAATATTGGTTTTTCTGCCTCCTTGCTCCGCTTTTTATGGTGGGGGAGGTGGCCATGGATCTGCTGCAGCCGAACCTGATGGCTGTCATAGTGGACGATGGTGTTTTGAAGCAGAACTTAAGCGTGGTGCTGACCGAGGGAATCAAGATGATCCTGTTGGTTTTCTTCGGAGGAACCTGCGGTGTTCTGTGCGGCGTGTTCGCCAATATAGCGGCACAGCGGTTTGGAAATGATCTGCGAAAGGATCTCTTTGCCAAGGTGATGAACCTTTCCTATGAGCAGACCGATGATTTTTCCACGGGGTCCCTGATTACGCGTCTGGTCAACGATATCACGCAGATCCAGAATATGGTTATGATGGCGATCCGTGGCGGCGTGCGCAATACGGTGATGTTTCTGGGTGGAATCCTTATGCTCTACCTGCAATCTCCGCGTTTTGCCCGGATTGCGCTGTGTGGCATGCCCTTTGTACTGTTTTGTGTTGTCTTTTTCATGAAAAAAGCATCCCCGATGTTCGTCCTTGTCCAGAAAAACCTGGACCGGCTGAACAATGTGATGCAGGAGTCGGTTGCAGGGGCACGGGTTGTAAAAGCATATGTGAAGGAGAAGCGGGAGCTGGAGCGGTTCGATACAGCCAATGAGGATCTCTGCGGTATGAATCTGCGGGTACAGACGCTGTTGGCATTTATGGCACCCTGCATGAACATTATTCTGAATCTTTGTATTGTGGCGGTGATTCTGATAGGAGGTCTGGCGGTTCGGGACGGTGCCTCGATCACCTCCGGACAGATGATGGCAGCCATCACGTATATGGCGATGATCCTGCACGGTATCACCTTCATGGCGAACATCTTCCAGACCTTCACCAGAGCCAGAGCTTCGGTGGACCGCGTGAAGGAGGTTCTCTTCTGCGACGAGGGCCTGCGTGATGAAGGGCATGAGGGGGCTCTGCTTTTGGGCAGAGAGGCGGACGATTCTTCAGAGGATCAGCCTTCCCTGCGCGGAGAACTGGAATTTCGAGATGTATCCTTCATCTATCCCGGCGATGAGGGGCGCAGCGTTTTGGAACACATTAATCTTGTGGTACATAAGGGTGAGACACTTGGCATTATCGGTGCCACCGGAAGCGGCAAATCCAGTCTGATTAACCTGATTCCGCGGTTTTATGATGCGACGCAGGGGGAGGTGCTGGTGGACGGTCGCAATGTGCGCGCATACAAGCCGGAAGAACTGCGCGACCGCATTGCACTGGCAGCCCAGAAAGCGGAATTGTATTCCCGCTCCATCGAGGAGAATATCCGCTGGGGACGCACAAATGCGGATCGGGATGCGATCGTACGGGCAGCAGGTATCGCCCAGGCAGACGAATTTATCACCCGTACCGAGGACGGCTACGACACCCGGGTGACTGAACGGGGACATTCCCTGTCCGGTGGTCAAAAGCAGAGAATTTCGATTGCCAGGGCAGTCTTAAAGGACGCCGAATTTTTAATCTTCGACGATGCTACCAATGCATTGGATCTCAAGACGGAGGCCGCTCTGTATCAGGCACTTGCGAGGGAATGCCCGGATATCACCAAGATTATCGTTGCGCAGCGCATTGCCTCCATAAAGGATGCCGACCGCATCGTGGTACTGGACAGCGGAACGGTTGCAGATTGCGGCACACATGAGGAATTGCTGGAGCGCTCCGAAATTTACCGCGATATTTACAATTCTCAGTTAAAACAGGAGAAAGGGGTGGGAGCATGAGTAAAGAAAACACGACGCAGGCACCGCCTCAACAAGTCAATTTCGGGGGGCGTGGCCCCCGGGGAAACATGGGAAAACCCGTGGAGAAACCGAAGAACGCAGCAGGCACTATGAAGAGGCTGGTACGTTATCTTGCAGCGGAAAAGGGATTGATGCTGATTCTCTTCCTGGCGGTGATTCTGGTGACCCTCACATCCCTGGCGGCACCTGCATTGCAGGGAGAGGGGATTGATGTCATCCTGAAGCGGGAGTGGAATGCGCTGGGCAGAGTCGTTGTCACACTTCTGTGTGTCTACCTGGTGAATGTACTCTGTACGCTGGCACAGACACTCTCGGCGGCCAATCTGAGTCAGCGCATTGTTCGGAAGATGCGCCATGACCTGTTTGAGAAGATTGACAATCTGCCCATCCCCTATTTGGATTCTCATTCCAACGGGGATGTGATGAGCCGCATGACCAACGATGTGGAGAATATTTCGAACACTATTGCGCAGAGCCTCGGCTCCCTCTTTTCCGGTGTCCTCACCGTGGCCGGAACGGTTGCGGTGATGTTTTACTATTGCTGGCAGCTGACAATTATCACCATGGTCACGGTGGTGATTACGGTAATCGTGACCAAGTATCTTTCTCACACGATGCGCAAGGTCTACCGCAAGCGCTCGAAGATGCTGGGACAATTGAACGGTCACTCCGAGGAGATGATCACCGGCTATAAGACAATCGTGGCATACAATAAGCAGAAGGACGTGATGGAGGAGTTTAACCGAACCAGCGATGAACTGACAGAGGTCAGCATTCAGGCAGAGATTCTGGGAGGTTCCATGGGGCCTGTCATGAACTGTATCTCCAACGTGGGGTTCGTCATCGTCTCGGCTTTCGGCGGCTATTTTGCGTTGAAGGGGCTGATTACGGTGGGTGTTATCTCGGCCTTTATCATCTATGCCAAGCAGTTTTCCCGGCCCATCAATGAGATCGCACAGCTCTATGGCACCATTCAGACGGCGGTGGCCGGTGCTGAGCGTGTGTTTGAACTCCTGGATCAGCCCGATGAGAACAACGACGGTGATCTGGAATTGGATACGGTGCGCGGTGAGATTACCTTCTCCCACGTAAACTTTTCCTATGTGCCCGGCAAACAGGTGCTGTATGATTTTGATCTGACCGTGAAACCGGGAGAGAAGATTGCCCTGGTCGGTGCCACCGGAAGCGGTAAGACTACGGTGGTTAACCTTTTGATGCGGTTTTATCCGGTGGACTCCGGCGAGATCCTGATCGACGGGGTGAATATTCAAAAACTGCGCAGGGACTTCTTACGTCACAACACGGCGATTGTGTTGCAGGACACGGTACTTTTCACCGATACGATCGAAGAGAATATACGCTATTCCAATCCGGAGGCGGATGAGAAGAGTATACAGTATGCGGCGCAGATGAGTAATTCCGCCCGCTTCATCGAGAAGCTTCCGAAGAAATATAAGACGCTCTTAAAGCAGGCGGGAGCGCAGCTGTCCCAGGGCCAGAGACAGCTTCTCACCATTGCCCGGGCGGTACTGGCAGATCCCAGAATTCTGATCCTGGATGAGGCAACCTCCAGCGTGGATACCCGCACGGAGAAGCGTATTCAGGACGCCATGGTACGACTGATGGAGAATCGTACCAGCCTGATCATTGCCCATCGGCTTTCCACCATTCAGGACGCGGATAAGATTGTTGTGATGGATAAGGGGCATGTTGTGGAGCTTGGCAACCACGAGGAGCTTCTGGCGCAGAAGGGAAAATATTACGAGCTCTATATGACACAGTTTGCAGGCAAGGCGACCTGACATATTGACAAGTTCCCTCTTTTCGGTTACACTTGCTTTAATGCGTTAAACTTTTACGGTTTAAAGCAACAAATGTTTGCGGAGGGGAATATGTTTATCAAAATCTTGTTACTGATTGTGTTTTTTGCGATTATGATCGGTGTCGGACTCTACACCAGACGTCATGCCACCGATGTAAACGGCTTTGTGCTCGGATCACGCTCCGCCGGTCCCTGGATCTCGGCGTTCGCGTACGGGACATCGTATTTTTCAGCAGTGGTGTTCGTCGGATATGCGGGGCAGTTCGGCTGGAAATATGGGATTGCATCCACCTGGATCGGTATCGGCAATGCGCTTCTCGGAAGCCTGCTGGCGTGGTTTGTGCTGGGACGCAGGACCAGGGTCATGACGCAGCATCTCGACGCCAAGACGATGCCGGATTATTTCGGTAAGCGCTACAACAGTGGAGCGCTTAAGATTGTTGCTTCCATCATCACCTTTATCTTTCTGATTCCTTATACGGCATCCGTTTACAACGGCTTGTCCAGACTGTTTGGAATGGCCTTTGACATTCCTTATGATGTCTGCATTATTGTTATGGCGGTACTCACCGGTGTTTACGTTATCCTGGGTGGGTATATGGCAACCGCTCTGAATGATTTTATCCAGGGAATTTTTATGCTCTTCGGTATCTGTGCAGTAATTGCATCCGTGTTGAACGGGCAGGGCGGTTTTTACAGTGCACTGGAAGGACTGGCAGCACAGAGCCCTGCGGCGGGAGAAGCGGTCAAAGTAGCGGGGGACGGCATCTTTGCCTCCTTTTTCGGACCGGATCCGCTCAACCTCCTCGGAGTGATTATTCTGACCTCCCTGGGAACCTGGGGACTTCCTCAGATGGTCGGCAAGTTCTATGCGATAAAGAGTGAGAAATCCGTACAGACCGGCATGTTGGTGTCGACCTTTTTTGCGGTGATCGTCTCCGGCGGATGTTATTTCCTGGGCGGTTTCGGGAGACTGTTTTCCGACAAGGTGGACATTGCGGTGGGCGGATATGACTCCGTGATCCCCACCATGCTTTCTACACTTCCCGATATTCTGATCGGTGTCGTGATTGTACTGGTGCTCTCGGCATCCATGTCCACCCTGTCTTCTCTGGTGTTGACTTCCAGTTCCACGCTTACCATCGACTTCCTGGAGCCGGTCATACTGAAAAAGAAGGATGATAAAAAACAGGTGTTCATCATGCGTATCTTCGTGGTGGTATTCGTTGCCATCTCCGTTGTGATTGCGCTGAATAAGGACAGAATCCCCAATATCGCACAGCTCATGGGGTATTCCTGGGGGGCACTGGCAGGCGCGTTCCTGGCTCCTTTTCTGTACGGTTTGTACTGGAAGAAGGTCACCAGACTTTCGGTTTGGGCGAGCTTTGTATTCAGTGTCGGTGTGACCGTGACCAACATGATCTGGCATTACATTGCATCTCCGATCAACGCGGGGGCGTTCACCATGCTTGTAAGTCTGGTTTTGGTTCCCGTTGTCAGTCTGCTCACCCCCAAAATGAATGCGGAGGAGACGGATGCATTGTTTGCATGCTTTGAGGAGAAGATAGAGGTTTCCGTCAAGAAGGCATTGGATTGATTTTGAAGAAAAGATAAAGAAAAGCCCGGGCAGGTACTTGAGATTATCCGCCCGGGCTTTTATAATGGAGGAAGTAAGTCAGTTGGCAGAAAGGACAGGTTTATAAACATGAATTATCAGGCAAGAAGAGAAGCAGTTATGGCGAAACTCCCCCAGGGCAGTATCGCAGTTTTGTATTCCGGTATCGAGCTTCATACCAGTGCGGATGAATATGCGCGCTTTGAGGCTAATCGGAATTTCTTTTATCTCACGGGACTTCGCCGTGAAAATATGGCACTTGTGATGGACAAGGCGGTGGAGCCCGCGACAGTTTCCCTTTTCATCGAGGAAGCGGATCCCACCATGGAGCGCTGGTATGGCAAGAAGGTGACGGTGGAGGAAGCGAAAGAGATTTCCGGTATTGAGAATGTGCAGTTTATTTCCTCACTGGATGCTGTGATGGACCGCAAGCTGGAGCGGGAGGAGGTGGAGGCTGTATATTTTGATACTTTCCGATACAGCCAGGGAGATCTTCCCGATTACAACAATGTGAAGGCAAAGGAGTTTCGTGACAATTATCCCGGAACGGCGCTTCGCAATCTGTTTCCGCTGATTGCCGCTGAGCGTATGTGGAAGGATGAGGAGGAGATTGCGCAGATCCGGGAAGCAATTCGTCTTACGAAGGGCGGACTGGAAAATGTGATGCGCAATCTCACACCCGGGATGAAGGAGTACCAGGCACAGGCGGATTTTGAGTATTCCATCCGCAGAAACGGCGCGGAGTGGCAGGCCTTTCCCACCATTGCGGGGAGCGGCATCAACGGAACCATGCTGCACTACGTCACCAATCAGGACACCTGCGGGGACGGAAGTCTCCTGCTTTTGGATCTGGGTGCAAGAGTGCACGGCTACAATGCAGACATCACTCGTACCTATCCGGTGAACGGCAAATTTACGGAGCGCCAGAAAGCGGTTTATGATATTGTACTGGCGGCGAACCGTGCGGTGGCGGAGGCTGCAAAGCCCGGACTGACTCTGCGGGAGTTAAACGAAATCTGCAAGAAGGTGCTGGCGCAGGGGCTGATCGGACTGGGATTGATCGAAGATGAGGAACAGGTGTCCAGGTACTATATGCATGGGGTATCTCATCATCTGGGCATCGATGTACATGATGTCAATGTGGCTTCGAATGCAAAGCTTCAGCCGGGTGCGGTGATCACCGACGAACCCGGTCTCTACATTGACGAGTGGGAGATCGGTATCCGTATCGAGGATGATCTTCTGATCACGGAGGACGGCGCGGAGGTTTTGTCCGAAGACATTATTCGTACCACGGAAGAGATAGAGGCATTCATGGCACAGAGGGCGTGACCGGATGGCAGATTAAGAGGAGGCAACCTCTGCCGGGAGGCATCGCCGGATCTTGTGAAAACAGGGAGACAGCAGATGACGGAAGACCTGCTTAGAGAACTTCGCAAAATTACACCCGAGGAGGAACGCATCCTCTCGGGTGCTGCGACCATTGAAAAGAATCTATACATGACAGGGAAAACAGATGTAGTGGACGCATCCAAGCTTTTGGAGGCAGGAAAACTGATTCAGGTCCGCACCCACACACGTTTTGTCCATTTCCCGAAGCATATGCACAACTACATTGAACTGGTCTATATGTGCTCCGGAAGCACCCATCACGTGATCAACGGGGAGGATGTCATTCTCAAGGAGGGTGAACTGCTCTTTTTAAACCGGCGTTCCGTACAGGAAGTCTACCCGGCAGGGGAGAACGATATCGCGGTCAATTTTATCATCCTGCCCGAATTCTTTGAGTACGGGTTGAAGCTGATTGAGACGGAGGAGAATCTGCTGCGGGATTTTGTGATCGGGTGTCTTCGCGGTGACGATGAAGTGTCGGGTTATCTGCATTTTAAAGTTGCGGATGTGCTTCCGGTTCAGAATCTGGTGGAGAACCTGATCTGGACGATTGTGAACAGACAGCCCAACAAGAGAAGTACCAATCAGGTTACCATGGGGCTTCTCTTTCTGCAGCTGATGAACTGCATGGACAGGCTGCAGACGGACGAAAAGGGTGGAGAGCAGAAGTTCGTCATTGATGTGCTCAACTACATTGAGAGTCACTACCGGGAGGGAGAGCTTACGGAGCTCGCCGTGCAGATGCACAGCGATATCTACCGCCTCTCCAAAGAGATTAAGAAGAGGACGGGGCGTACCTACACGGAGCTTGTTCAGGCGAAACGGCTCAGTCAGGCGGCCTATCTTCTGGGAACCACCAATCACTCGGTGATGGATATTGCGCTGGCTGTCGGATATGACAACATCAGTTACTTCCACCGGATATTCCGAGAGCGGTACGGCTGCACGCCGCGCATATACCGGGTGGAACAGGGTCCTCCGGGAAATCGCAAATAAGGACACTTTTTTTACAAAAGGTGTTCTTTTTTTGTGCCCGGAAAAACAGTATGATAGAACCATAACGAGAAAGCGAGGGATAGCAAATGACACAGTATTATCTTGCCATTGACCTGGGGGCTTCCAGCGGGCGGCACATTCTGTCCCATCTGGAAGACGGGAAAATGGTTTTGGAGGAGGTGCATCGTTTTCCCAATGGGATGCAGGAAGAAAACGGCGAAATGGTCTGGGATGTGGATGGCCTTTTCAACGAGATCCTCACCGGGATGAAGAAATGCAAGGAGCTGGGTAAGGTTCCCGTGAGCGTGGGAATCGATACCTGGGGAGTCGATTTTGTCCTGCTGGACGGGGAGGATAAGCGTATCGGCAATGCGGTTTGTTACCGGGACGGACGCACCCGGGGAATGGACGGAGAAGTATACAAGGTACTCTCGGAGGAGGACTTGTACGCCAGAACCGGTATCCAGAAGCAGCTGTTCAATACCATCTATCAGCTCATGGCGCTGAAGGTGAAAAAGCCCGAGGTTTTGGCTCAGGCCGAGAGTATGCTGATGATTCCCGATTACTTTCATTTTCTGCTCAGCGGAGTGAAGGTGCAGGAGTATACCAATGCGACCACGGGGCAGCTGGTGGATCCGAAGACAAAGGATTGGGATTATGAGTTGATCGAAAAGCTGGGATATCCCGTTCGGATCTTTCAGAAGATGGTCACCCCCGGAACGGTGCTGGGCGGACTGACCGATGCGATTCGTAAGCAGGTCGGATTCGACTGTCAGGTGGTTGTCCCGGCAACTCACGACACCGGAAGCGCGGTGATGGCAGTGCCCGGCAGGGGACAGGACAATCTCTACATCAGCTCCGGTACCTGGTCGCTCATGGGAACCGAGCTTAAGGAGGCGATCTGTACACCGGAGAGCAAGGCGAAAAACCTGACCAACGAGGGCGGGTATGACTATCGCTTCCGCTACCTGAAGAACATCATGGGTCTTTGGATGATCCAGTCCGTGAAAAAGGAAATCGGAGGAGATTACAGCTTCGGTGAGATCTGCGAGCAGGCCTCCGCGTGCACTATCCCTTCCATTGTGGATGCCAACGACGACCGTTTTCTGGCGCCGGAGAATATGACCGGGGAGGTGCAGGCGGCATGTGCGCAGAGCGGACAGCCTGTGCCTGAGACGCTTGCCGAGGTGGCCTGTGTGATCTACAACAGTCTGGCGCAGTGCTATGCGAAGACGGTAGCGGAGATTGCGGATATCACGGGGCTTCACTACGATAAGATTCACATCGTGGGCGGAGGTGCCAACGCAGACTATTTAAACCGCCTCACGGCAAAGGCATGCGGTCTTCCGGTTTTGGCAGGACCCACTGAGGCTACTGCAATCGGCAATCTCTGCGCACAGATGATCGCCGGCGGGGTG
>CAMAGI010000049.1 GCA_945833775.1 uncultured Lachnospiraceae bacterium | reverse complement strand
GGTACTTTAACAATACTATCTTGGGACAATCCTGTCACTGCCTATTTTAGAAAAAGCAGAAAACTGCGCCACAGCCTTGGCAGGCCATCGCGCAGCGATTTTGTTCACTTTGAATTTGACGAGGTATTGGTAGAATGGTAGAAGTTAAATTTTATGACAATGTCGCAGATGAACTTTTGAAGTTTGCAGTAATAATATCAAAAACAGACAACAAGTGGGTATTCTGTAAACATAAAGAAAGAGAGACTTATGAAGTGCCAGGCGGTCACAGAGAACCTGGAGAAAGTATTTTAGAAACAGCCAAAAGAGAATTACAAGAAGAAACAGGGGCAATTGATTTTAAAATTGAACCAATATGTGTGTATTCTGTTAAAGGAAAGACACGAGTAAATGAAAATATTGATGATGAAACTTTTGGAATGTTATTTATTGCACACATTAGCTCATTCGAGGAATTACATTGTGAGATTGAGAAAATATTGATTTCAGATAAGTTAGTTGATAATTGGACATATCCTTTAATTCAACCTATATTGATTGAAGAAGCAAAAAAAAGAGGCTTTATATAAAAATCAAGATAAGCAACGGAAACTTTCAGTCTTGCAAAGAGATTAAAAGCAACAGAAGATTTGAATTTATGGAGGAAAAATGATAAAAGCGATATACTTTGATTTGTTTTTTACTTTAATAGTTCCTACATATAGAGAATTCTTGTAAAGAAGAAGGTAATTAAGATGGATGATTTGAATGGTTTTAGCGAGGATTTGATTGAAGCTGTGAAACTTATATTGAGCAGGTGATTCTGGATCAGGACGGCAATGTGATTATGTCCGAAGGGTTGGTGCTGCAGGATGCAAAGATATGGCAGCAGTTCCTGGATAGAGATTTGATTCCAAAGAATAACATGACGGAGCTTTATTTTGAGGAACCTGACATTGAAGGTTTTGTAAAGAAGCTGGAAGAATCGGATTTTGAAATAGAATTCGTTAACAAGTTGATGTCACATTCATGGGGGCGCACGAAGTCCAGTGGACTTCGGTCTTTCGCCGACCGGAGCGGTAGCGGAGACCAAAGGGTTGTCAGATTTTATGATCCGGATGGAAACCTTATTGAGGTCGGGACTCCGATGTAGAAAATGTAGTGAGGATAATAGTGAAGGCGAGATATATTGTATTAATTATTGTGATAATTGTTCTTCTTGCAGTAGTGGGTATTTTTATATATGAAAGAACTCATGTGTCATTTCATTCAGATGAAAACGGAACTTCTGTATCTATTATTGGTGGAGCTGATGGTCCAACATCTGTATTTATTGCAGGAAAACTTGGAGGCGAGGATAAGATGACTTATAAACAGATATCAATGGATGAGGCAAAACAGATTTTTGAATCTGGTGCAGATGGTTCTTACATTATTTTGGATGTTAGACGATCAGATGAATTTGCAGATGGACATATTCCAAGAGCAATCAATGTGGCAAATGAATCAATCGGAGCAGAAGCTCCGGCAGAGCTGACAGATAAGAACCAGCTGATATATGTTTACTGTAGAAGTGGCAATAGAAGTAAACAAGCCGCCGAGAAGTTAGCTGCACTTGGATATACAAATATAGTTGAATTTGGCGGAATTATAGATTGGACAGGTGAGATTGAGAAATAATGAACATACAGATTTTTGGCACGAAAAAGTGCAATGATACGAAGAAGGATGAACGTTTTTTCAAAGAGCGTGGTATCGAGTATCAGTTTATAGATATGAAAGAAAAAGGGTGAGTGTCGTCCAGTGGACGACATGCTACGAACCGACCGAGCCGGTAGGCGAGACAGAGCAAAGGTGAATTTACATCAGTTGCTCAGGCAAATGGCGGTTTGGAGAATATGATCAACTGGGAGGGAAAAGACCAGGATACTCTTGCACTTATCAAGTATATTGCTGATGAGGACAAGCTTGAGAAGGTTCTGGAAAATCCTTCTGTGATTAAGACACCGGTTGTTAGAAATGGAAAGCAATCTACCTTGGGATACCAGCCTGAGGTGTGGAAGGGATGGAGTTAGGATGCCAAGACAGCAGATTTACGATATGCTGTTTGGGAAGGTTTATGATTGTCTTATTGCGAAAGCAGAGAGAAAAGGGCGTACCAGAGATGAAGTGAATGAGCTAACCAGATGGCTTACCGGATATGATGATAACGACATCGCAGCTGCATATATTGATAACTATACCTATGGAGATTTTTTTAGAAAAATGCCGCAGTTAAATCCGAATGCAGAGCTGATAAAGGGTTCTATCTGTGGAGTGAAGATTGAAGAAATTGAAGAAATATAAATTCTATGGTTGGCAGACTGCGGATGTTCCTGCAGTTAATAAAGAATATAAAGAGATAAAAGACCCAAGACATCTGTATGATTTGTTATCAGAAATCTGGTGTGCTGATACCTGTGCACCAAGAATGAGAGATGGATGGTCAAAAGAAAATATGACGTTGGGACAGTGCTCGATTACTGCATTTCTTGCACAGGATATTTTCGGTGGTGAGGTATATGGAATCTTAAGAAGTGGTGGTAATTATCATTGCTACAATGTGATTGGCGATTGCGTATTTGATCTTACGAGTGAGCAGTTCGGGGATGAGATTTTATCTTATGAGGACAATCCGGTCCAGAGCCGAGAGGTTCATTTCGCAAAGGAAGAGAAGCGACTCCGATATGAATATCTGAAAGAAGAGTTGAAGAAGTCAATATGTGGAAGATAATTCAAATATTTGATGGTGAGTATGGATGCGAAGAACTGCTTCCTGGAGCAAAACCAAAGGTTTCTGTTACCTTAGAGAACGAAGTTCATGAGCAGAAGTATGTATCTGTAGAAGATGAATGGCTAATAGAGAATCATTTGGATGAGGGATCCTTTATTTCTTGCAGGAAAGTCTGAACCGGCAACGGAAGCAGACAAGCAGGTAGTGCAGGATCTGTTAGATACATTAAAAGCTAATCAGGATAGATGCGTTGGCATGGCAGCTAACATGATTGGAGTAAAGAAGGACTTATTGGAAATATATAGTTACTCGTAAATCGAATCATAAAATAAAAAAAAGAGCAATCGGACAACGAAACAGAAACAGATGAACACGCAAGAAATGTGTGTTATACTTTCCTTAATTGTAAGAAAACCGCAAATCATCATTACAAGGCGCAACTGTATTTTATTATGTGGGGGTACATATGGCAGAAGAAATTGCAAAAGAGAAACCGGTACAGAAAAACAGTGAGACACGTGCAAAAAAGAAATCCAAAGTCAAGGCAGCCGGACTGAAATCGACCTTGGTTCTGGACGAAGAAAGACTGCTTCTCACTTCCTTCGGCAGGGGCAATGCTGCACTCAAAGACAAATACGTCGTAAAGAAGGCTATTTCAGATGCGTCCAATGCAGCTGTGTTAAAGGTGAGCAGCGAAGGAAAGCATTTTCGTGTATCCGGCCGTGTAGTCGCCGATGCGAGAACCGATAATCCTTTAGAGTCCACACGACCGATCGGCATGGACCAGATACGCTGCAAGGGGAAGCTGGAGCAGATCGTTTTCGGCAAAACCTATCCGGACAATATTCATATCCAGGCGATCTATAAGATATTGGACATTGAGAAGATCCTTACGGTACATATCAATAATATAGTGTTTGAAATCAATAATCTGCTGCGTGAAGAAGGGGATCTGCACGATGATTTGATCGGATACTTAAGTGACAGGGATTCCTATGAGAAATTCCGGAAGAAGGACACCTATGAATTGTTCCGGAAATTGTTACAGCAAAGGCAGTTGGGATATTTTGGAGAAGAATTTCTTCCGCTGGATAAAAAAGGGAATCCCCTTCAGGGAGAAGCAAGAGAACAGTATGAAAGAAAAATGTACTATCTTCTTGCTGTACTGGGTACAGTCAGACAGGCAACGGCTCACGGAGAAGAAGGACAGCGTGCAAAACTGTTTCAGTTGGATCGTCTGACCAAAAATCAGGAAATCGGGGAACAGCTTGAGAACTTCTACCGCGATAAAATCAGAAGTTTGAATGCCGGTTTCGCCAAAAATATGGAACATGATTTGACGATTCTCTTTGAAATCGTCGGAGCTGCTACGGCAGAGGAAAAGAGACGGATAGCAAAAGAGTTCTTCGATTTCACGGTTCTGAAGAGCTATAAGAATATGGGCTTTTCCATCAAATACATCCGGGAAAATTTTGCAAAACTGTATCCTGAAATGACGTGGCAGAAGTATGATACGGTTCGACAGAAAGTCAATAAATTTATGGATTACTTTATCTGGCAGTACTATAAAGCGAATCCGCAAAGACAACAGAAGCTTGTGGAGCGGCTTCGTGCATCCGGTAATGATGAGGAGAAAGAGCGGCTTTATCGCAGTGAAGCCCAAAACGTCTGGCATGAACTTGGCGGGGACATCAAAAGTAAGCTGATGCCGAAAATGAGCAGCAATTATTACAAAAACCTTCCGAACAAAAATGCTGATGCATGGAAGGCAATGCAGGGAAATTGTTTATCCGCTGATTGCAGTTCTTTCAGCCGGATGATTTTTCTGCTGACAGCATTTTTGGACGGAAAAGAGATCAATGACCTGCTGACGCAGCTGATCAATAATTTTGAGTGCATAGACAGCTTTGTAAGTCTGATGAAGTCTGAAGGGATTGAATGTGAGTTTACGGACCGTTATCAGATGTTTAATCAGAGTATGAAGATCAGCCGGGAGCTTCGTATCATTAACAGTGTCGCTCGTATGTCAAGTGCATCTGAAAGCACCAAAAAAACTCTGTTTATCGAAGCAGCCCATTTGCTCGGGTATGACGAACAACAAAATATCCTGCTGGATGATTACCTGGACAATATGTTGAAAAAGGATCCGAATGGCAAAAAAGGACAAAACGGATTCCGTAATTTCATCATCAATAATGTGATTAAGTCAAACCGATTCCAGTATCTGATGCGATACGGCCACCCGGACAATTTAAGACAGTTGGCGAACAATCGCAAGGTTGTTGATTTTGTGCTGCGGGAAATACCGGATGCTCAGATCAAAGCGTTCTATAATAGCTGTACCAGCCAAAATAGTGAATACGATGCATCCATGCGTGAGGCTCTGGCGAAGATTATCACCCGGTTATCGTTCCGTGATTTCGAGAATGTACATCAGGGCAGAACATCTGATAAGACATTGATTGCCGACAAGGAGCGCAAGAAAAATATTGTTCGCTTATACTTGACGGTATTGTATCTTCTCGTCAAGAATCTGATCTATGTGAATTCCAGGTATTATCTGGCATTTCATTGTGTTGAGAGAGATGCGTTGTTATATGACAAAGACACGTACAGGACAGATTTGGAAAGAAAAGAATTCCGATCGTTTGCAACTCACTTTGTTAACGAGCACTCAACCAATCAACGCGCAAAGACCTATATCAATCACAATATTGGGAATTCCGACGCATGGGCATGCCGGACATTTCGAAATTGCGTGGATCATATGAATGCAATCAGAAATGCGCACAAATACATAAATGACATCAGAGAAGTGAATTCATACTTTGAATTGTATCATTATCTGATGCAGCGTTCCATCATGGATCAGTATGAGTATGACAGTACACATGAGTCGAAAAAATTCCCCGGAACTTACATCATTACCGAAGAACAGCTGTCGTCCAGAACCCTGTTCTATTTCGAGGTTGTAAGAAAATACCGCACCTATTGTAAGGATTTTGTGAAGGCTTTAAATGTACCCTTCGCCTATAACCTTGCTCGATACAAGAACCTGTCGATAAAGGAACTGTTTGATCGAAATCATTATCTTCCGAGAGAAGCGGAAAAGTTGAGCACAAGAGATACAGAATATGAGTTATGAGAGAGCGTGGAGAACAATATCAGAGCGTATTGTATGCGGAATGCATCTATGGCGGACGAAGAACTGTAAAGGATTTTACTGAACCGAGAAAAGTTAAGCGTTTTCGCAAGGAACTCTTACGACTTGGATATATAAGTGTGCAGAAATCGGTATATGCGAAGTTGATCCGAAACAGATCGAGCATACAACAGGAGATAAGGAAAGTGCAGAATATTTCTCCCAGAGATGGAAGTATCGTTCTGTTGCGAATAAGTCTGTCTGAATTCAAAAAAATGGAAGTGATTACGGGACAGCAATTTAGCATGAGTTTGTTCGCAGATGAGCTGATTGAAGTGTGAATATTTGAAATAAATAGCATAATTTCCGGTGAATTTTGATCATTTCAATTGACGAATGGAACGGTTTAAAGTATAATGAAAGCAACTCTCAAACATACATATTATGTTTATGGGTAACTACACCCTGCGAAAACGCCAGGGTCTAAAACGTTTTGTTTTTCTGATCTGCTTTTTCATTAGTAGCCACACCTGCTTTACAAAAGTTGTGGTTGCTCAAAAGATGAACAGTGAATCAACCGACACAAAAAAGGAGCCGTCATTTCGCTTTGACGACTCCTTTTTTATGTGAAAGAAATGCGGAAAAAAGTGCAAAAAAAGACCGCCGGGGCAGCGCCCCGGACGGTCTTTTGTGTTCTCTCTATTTAGTTGTGGAAGCCCGATTGCACTATTTGCTTACAGTTCCCTCGTTATATTCTTCAACCACTTATATTTCCGGTAATGGTGAAATACGACCGGCATCTTTTCAAATTCGTCCAAAGTCATAACAAAATACACCCAGATCGGCGGCAGTTTCAGTACATAGGCGGCGATTGCCATGAGCGGAACTGCCACAAGCCACATGAAGACGATATCGATGACCATGCCGAATTTGGCATCTCCGCCTCCGCGAAAACACCCGCAGATCAGACAGGTGTTGATTCCCTCTCCGACAAGACGCCAGGTTGTCATGATCATGATACTGCCCAGATAGGAAATGGCTGTCTCGGAGAGCTTGTCGCGGTAAAAGTCGATCATAAAAGGGCGGATGGCAAGAATCAGCACGCATCCGATCAAACTTACAAAGATAGTGACTCGAAGCATTCTTTTTCCGTATTCCCTGGCAGCTTCCAGTTGATTCTGCCCCAGTGCCTGACTGACAAGGATTGTGGTGGCATTGGCAAATCCGCGGCAGGCAATGGCCCCGACATTTACCACCATGACGGCAACTGCGTTTGCCGCCACCATATCATCACCGATATGGCCCAGAATTGCCGCAAAGGTGGAAGCGGCAAGACTCCAGACAACGTCGTTGACGACGGAGGGGGTACTGATTTTTAAGAAATCCTGCAGTAAAATACCGGATTTTGAGCAGAGATATTTTACGCGAAATTTGATCTCACAGCGAAAGAGCGAATAAGTCAGGCAGATGATCACCTCCACGACTCTGGCGATTACGGTGCCGAGCGCAACACCGATCACGCCCAGTTTGGGAAGCCCGAAGAGTCCGAAAATAAAACTTGCGTTACAGATTACATTGACACAAAGGGATACGATGTAGGTTACGGAGGGAAGGGCGACCTCGCCGATACTCCGCAGTGCGCTCATGAAAACCTGCGAGAATCCCATAAACAGGAAGGAAAAGGATACCACTTTCAGGTATTCGCTTCCCACGGCAATGGTTTCGGGACTCTGTGAGAAGAGCCGCATGATCCGCTCCGGGAAAAAGAAGGAAACGGCGAAAAACAACAAGGATACCAGCAGGGACAGGCGCTCCGCCAGACCCAGGATACGCTCAATTGTCTTTTTATCTCCTTTTCCCCAGTACTGTGCACACAAAACGGAGGTGCCGGTTGCAAGACCGAAATACAAGCAGAAAAGAACAAATGTATACTGGTTTGCAAGAGAGGAAGCAGACATGGCGGTTTGGCTGACATATCCGAGCATCACCGTATCCGCTGCATTTACCAGTGTACTGATCAGATTCTGCAGCATGATCGGGAAAGCCAGTCTGGTGGCCGTTTTCAAAAAATCTTTCTTATCAAGGATCATACTCTGTGACATGATTTAGGATTGTTCCTCCTGAATTTACGGTTGTTGAGAACGTCTCTCATTTTACAATAAGCTGTTGTGATCCGCAACAGTATTTTGATGTGCCCGAAAATTTCTTTTTTGAGCAAGAATCGGGAATGCAATTCCTGTCGAAATATGTTACAATATACGTGATTGGCACAGGAATCGGGAAATTTGTATGGATCATGGCTGAGTATGCGAAGAGCCGGTTCGGCAGGAGGATATGGTGGCGATTCTGAGGGCGTGCAGATAAGAAGCGTTCAGATAAGAAGATAAAGTGTTAAGCTACGATGGAGAAAAAGTATGATTGTCTTTCTTAATTTTGTTGTATTTGCATTATCCGTGGCAATGTTAATCAGCTTTCTTGCCAGAAATAAGAAGGTGGATTCTCTGTTCATATTCTTCAGCATCATGGTATGTATTAATTGTCTCGGACGCTATATGTTGGTTAGTTCAAAGAATCTGGAGATGGCAATATGGGCAAATAAGTTTCTTTATATTGGCGGTTGTTTTGCTCCGCTTTTCACGGTTTTTATCCTTGCAAGACTTTGCGAACATAAGATTCCGATCATCTTGCGATATTTTATGATCGGATATTCCTGTATAGTTCTCGGCCTTGTTATGACGATCGGCAGACTGGATATCTATTATAAACAGGTGCAGTTTATTCATGCGAATGGCTACAGTTATCTGGTGAAATCGTACGGGCCTCTGCATGTGCTGTTTCCAATCATGATGTTAATGTATGCAATTGTCATGATTGTTTATCTTGGATATGCGATAAAGAGACGAAAATCCTTATCTTTTCGAATCGTAGTAACGCTCTGTGTAAGCTGTTTTGCCATTATTTTTATGTACATTCTGGAGCGTGTGATCAAATCGCATATCAGCTTTCTGTCGGTAGGATACTTAATCGGAATTGCGTTTTTGATTAATTACTTTGATCGCGTTAATATTTATGATATGTCCTCCAATATCATCAGCGCGGTTGAAAAGATGAGCGAATACGGATATATCGTTTTTGACGACAAATACCGGTATGTCAACGCAAATGCGTATTTAAAAGAACTTTTTCCAGAGATAAATGATCTGATTGTGGACCGCGAGATCCCGAAGAGTGACAGTGCTTTCTACCATGAGGTCATGGAGTTTCTTTACAGCTGGAACGGAGCGGAGAATGAGAAGAAAACCGTCACAGTGGGTGATCGGTATTATGATCTGGAAATTCGAATCATCTCTTACGGAAGAAAAGAAAAAGTCGGATATTTGATGGAATTTATGGATCGCACGATTGAAAACCGGTATTATAACACGATTAAGGACTACAACGCGCAGCTTGAACGGGAAGTGGAAGAAAAGACCGCGAACATTCTGCAGATCAAGGATATGATGGTTCTTGGTATGGCTGATATGGTGGAAAGTCGTGACAACAATACCGGCGGACATATTAAGAGAACCAGTGCTATCGTAAAGGTTTTTGCAAAGCGGTTGGAGCAGTATTGTGATCAGTTTGGATTTGATCGCGCCTTTCTGAAGAGCGTGGTCAAAGCGGCTCCCATGCATGATTTGGGTAAAATTGCAATCGATGACGTTATTCTTCGCAAACCCGGAAAATATACGGACGAGGAATTTGCGCAGATGAAGAAGCATGCGGCGGAAGGAGCCAGAATCGTCAAGAACATTCTTCAGGGTGTGGAAGATGATGATTTTGTGAAGCTGGCGGAAAATGTCGCACATTACCATCATGAAAAATGGAACGGACAAGGCTATCCGCAGGGGCTTTCCGGCGAGGAAATCCCGATAGAAGCACGTATAATGGCATTGGCGGATGTATTTGATGCACTGGTCAGCAAAAGATGTTATAAGGACGCTTTTTCCTATGACGAAGCATTCCGGATTATTGAGGAGTCGCTGGGACAGCATTTTGATCCGGAACTCGGCAAAATTTTCCTGGAATGCAGGGAGCAGCTGCAGTGTATCTAATGAGCAGTGTATCTAATAAAAAGACGATATCGCCGCCTCCAGCTTCTGTAAAATCTCTTTGTACTCTTTCAGGAACCTGTCATGTTCCCGATGTACAAAATCCGGACGTCCTTCTTTCACGGCCATTTCCATATCTCTGGCGTGTTCTGCCAATTGGTCTGCCCCGATTGAAAGAGAAGTGCTTTTCAGGGCATGCATGTAGATGCCGTACTGTTTCCAATCCTGCTGCGTGTAACACTGCACCAGGAGCTGCGTTTTATCATTTTCCAGATAGGTTTTCAGAATCTCCAGATAGAATTCTTCACTATCGCTGCAGTACATCAAGCCGGTCTTTGTATCAAGAAAGTCGAATACTGCCAATTTTTCCGATGCGGATTTTACCGTATCGTTTTCTCCCGTCCCGTGTTCCTCTTCCTTTTCCGGGGTCTGAAGACACTCCCGAGGAAGATATTTTCGGATCATCTCTTTCAACTGGATACCCTGAACAGGTTTTGACAAATAATCGGTAAATCCATCCTGCAGGTATTGCTCACGCATCCCGGAAATGGCATTGGCAGTCAGCATAATGACCGGGGTGTCTGCATTCGGGTTGGATTCCATTTGTTTCAATGCACGGAATGTTTCTATTCCATCCATATGCGGCATCATGTGATCCAGAAAGATGATATGATATTTCTTCCGACCGGCCATTTTCAGTGCTTCCCTGCCACTCGAAGCAGTATCAATTTGCAACTGTGTCTGTTTCAGCAATCCACAAAATACCTTCAGGTTGAGATCCATATCGTCTACGACCAGGATCTTGCCCTCGGGAGCTACCAGTTCTTCCTGGCTTTGCGGTATTTCCCGTGTAACGGAATTTATCTTCGTGGAGAATTTGCCAACGGGACAGTCATCGACAATATCCTGCGGAAATTCTACCCGGAATGTGGAACCTTTTCCATATTCACTCTCTACCGAGATGGAACCATGCATTAATTCCACAATCTGCATGGTAATTGCAAGTCCCAGACCGGTCCCCTCAATATTTCGATTTCTCTCTTCATCCACTCTCTGAAAAGAATCAAATAATTTTGCACAGTTTTCTTTTGTAATACCGATTCCGGTATCGCGCACACTTACCTGAAGCAGCAGGCTGTTGTTTTCCGGACGCTGTCCCTGCACGGACAGAAGGATACTGCCCTCATGGCAACCATGTTATAGCAATCGGCAATCAGGGAGGATAAGTCATACTGCACGGGAATAATTTCCATCTTTCCGGACTCTATTTTCGAAAAATCAAGGATGTCGTTGACCAAAGACAAAAGGGTTTTTCCCGCATTCTGAATATCAGCCGCATACTCCCGGATATTCGGCTCGGTACTTTCCTGCAAAATCATCTCATCCATACCGAGAACCGCATTGATGGGCGTTCGGATTTCATGGGACATATTCGCCAGAAAACGAGCCTTGGATTCATTGGCATAGATTGCCTGCTGTTTTTCATTTTCTGTCCGGACAATCTCCCGAATGGTGTTAATACTGGAGGTAACCAGCAGAAAAACCATTCCCAGTGCAATCATCACACCGCTGGAATCCGCTTTTCTGCCGAAATAGAGCACAAGCTGCGTGACAGATGCCGCCGCCGCCCCCAGTATTCCGATCGCTACCAGTTTATACTGAACAATAGAGCCGTTGAAGCAATCTGCGATCGTGGTAGCGACCATCGACAAAACCGCTACGGCACAAAATGCGCCAAATACGGAAATGCTGTCAGCAAAGTCTACAAGATTTAAAAACTGTAAAGTGAGGCACACGATGATATCCAGTGCGGTCAGTGAAGATACAACAACATAAAGGGTATTATGCCTTCTCTTTTGTAATTCGTTCATGTAGATCAAAAAAGGAAACGGCAATAGCATGACCATGACAAAAGCCATATCATTTACGATTGAAATATTGGGGAATAATAACTGGCGGAAGATCGAATCGGATATCATCCAGCATGCCGCAAAGGTAACACCCCATCCGAGGTATTCCAGATCCAATGGCTTGTGATAACAGAAGCGCAGTGTCACACTTCCCACGATACTGGCAACACCCAGAAGCAGTAGCAGGAGCGCAACTATCAATTCGTCGCCTCTTTCGTGAAAAAGGTATCCCCAGATTCCCATTTTGTCGCCATAGTAGATTTCCTGAAAACTACCGCTATATGCCGTATCCGTCTGATAAGACACGCGAAGAGTTTTTCCGCCGTCGCCCGCGTTTATTTTCAAAAACACAAATGCTCCCGGGCTGGAATGCCCGAAGAATCGGCTTTGCGCAGTGGAATATTCCTGACGAAGCTCATTATCTACATAAATTTCCATATCCTTACGGTTGCTGCGAAAACAGAGATATAGGTTTTCTTCAATATCTTCGGGTAAAACCGTCTCTGCAAAAACTTTTTCATTGCGGTTAGCCTCATAGTTGCCCGGAATCCGGATATCCGTTGTACTGCCGTCTTCCCGTATCATCTTCCACGGTGCATCAAACGGTTCGCAGTGCGCATCAGACATTGTCTCCTTCGGAAGAACAAACTCGCCCAATAGAAAAAGAAATGCCACAATAAAAACAATGATGCGGAAAACCCATTTTAAAAAATCCATTTTCTTATCCATATTCATACTAGTCCTCATATCTGGGCAACTTTGTCGCGAAGATGCGACGAAAAATCGAATTACCGGCTACAGAGTGACAGAATTTTTCTTATTATAACAAAATCCGATAGCAATTTCAAATATGCACTCATATGTTTTTCTCAGAGTACGTTGCATTCATAATAATGCGATTAACAACTGCAGGTTGCTTGTTCACTGCTCTCCCTCGGTATATTCTGATGTTAACAAAATAGAACAGTCACCAAAAGGGCATGGGAAGAAAAGGGAGGATCGGAATGAGCCGGAGCTGGGCACCGTCATTTTTTAAAGATTCCTACAAAGGCACAGGGGAAGTTGCCATACAATCGTATCTGCTGACCAACCGAAACATTTTTCTCCAGGGAGAAATCACGGAGGAGACAGCCAATCAATTCTTGCTGCAAATGCTCTACCTACAGAGTCAGAATCAGGATCCGATACAGATTTTTATCAACAGCTGCGGCGGATCCGTCAATGCGGGAATGGCGATTTATGACCTGATTCAAAGCGTGAATAAGGAGGTCAACCTTTACTGCGTCGGGATGGCCGCAAGCATGGCTGCGATCATTCTTGCGGGAGGGCAGCAGGGACACAGGTTTATCCTGCCGCACTCGCAGACCATGATCCATGAACCGATGATCTCGCGGGGAGTTGGCGGTTCGGCCAGTTCCATAAAGAACATTTCGGATTCCATGCTCGAGACCAGAGAACTTTTGACAGGTATCCTCAGCCAACATACCAACCACAGTATCGAAGAGATTGCGGAGCAGATTGCCTATGATCATTACATGAATGCAGAGGAAACTGTGGCATTCGGAATCTGCGACCGGATCCTCACAACACCGTTTGAAAAAATATATGGAGGGAAAGACTACGAAAACGATCAGGGAAAATGACATGATCCTCGCAGAGGGCAGATATTACAGCATGGATTGCTATCAGACCAAACGTAATAATAATGTCCTGGTAGTAGGAGCAGCGGGAACGGGTAAATCCAGGAGCATTGTGATGCCGAATCTGCTGCAGGCTTATGGAAGTTATATCATATCGGATCCGAAGGGTGAGCTGTATGCAAAATATGGCGAATACCTACGGGATAGGCGGTATCGGGTAAAACACCTGAATTTTGACGATCCTGCAAAGTCCTGTCATTACAACTTCTTCCGGTATATTCGCACCGAAAAGGACATCCTGAAATTGGCACATATGCTTGCCTATACAGAGGATGGTAGCATCAGCCAGGATCCATTCTGGGACAGGTCAGCGGAACTGTTGCTTACCTGTATCATCAGTTACCTGTGGTCTTACAGACCGAGAAAAGAACAGACGTTGGAATCCATTTATAAGCTGGTCGAAAGCTGCCAGTTGGATGAATACAATGAGAATGTCAAGTCACCTCTCGACCGAATCATGGAGGAGGTAGGAAAAGAAAACCCCAAGTCCTTTACATACAAGCAGTACTTGAAATTCCGCGTGGGTGCAGTGCGGACTCTGAAGTCAGTTTTGATAACATTGTCATGCAAGTTTGGCAAATACGATATGGAAAGCATCAATGACATGCTTGCCTATGATGAAATCGATATTGCTTCCATCGGGTTTCAAAAGACAGCAGTCTTTGTGACAGTAAGCGATACCGACCGATCGATGGATGACCTGGCCAATATTTTCTACACACAGGCGATGAACGAATTGTGTCATGAAGCTGACACCTATTATGAAGATAGACGGTTGCCGCTGGATGTGCGATTTATCATGGATGATTTTGCCACAAACTGCCGGATTGACGATTTTCCCAGAATGATTTCCGGTGTCAGATCAAGGGGCATCTCCACTATGTTGATCATTCAGGCGGAATCTCAATTGGAACAGGGGTATGGCAGAGACAGCTCGACGATCATCGGCAACTGCGACACCTACGTCTACATGGGTGGAAACGATATACAGACAGCGGAAAACGTAGCCAAAAGGTGCGATATGTCGCTGAGCGAAGTCCTGAATATGCCGGTTGAGACAAACTGGATCTTTCGAAGAGGTGAACACCCGGTTTACAATCATAACTTTGATCTTGAGAGTTTCCGGAAGGAAAAGGAGCGGGAGGATTGCGAGGATGGACTGGATTTGCTCGAAAAAGTAACCTGTGTGGACTGCGGAGAACAGGAAGCCGAAGGAGAGATTACCCTGGAAAACGTTGTGGATTGGGCGCAGAAACTATTGGGGAATGAAGAAACCTCCCAAAATGTCTCGTAACGGGAAAGTGTTCTGTTGACAGCGAAAAGGATCTTGCTCTATACTTAACTTATACGCGAGGACGTCGCCTCCTCTTATATCCTGCTTTATAGATAGAATAGTATGAAATATATTATTAAAGGAGGTAGAGATATGAGAGAGTTTGATTATCCGGTTCTGGATAGCGAGGCAATAGGCGGCAGAATCAAGGAGGAACGGGTAAGGTGTAGCTTTACCATCCAGGAAGTGTGTGATGCACTTTCGGTTTCCCCTCAGGCAGTGGGGAAATGGCAGCGCGGGGAGTCCTTGCCGAGCATCGACAACCTGGTTGCTCTATGCGCCCTGTTTGGCGTATCTGTAGAAGGCATTTTGTTCGGGAAGGACAATATGCCTTCTTTCAGTTT
>CAMAGI010000048.1 GCA_945833775.1 uncultured Lachnospiraceae bacterium | reverse complement strand
TCGGCAAGCTCGGTAGGCTCCGTGGGGAGCTCTGCGGAAATGGTTAAAATACGATAGTCAACGGAATCATAGTTGTCCTTGTTCTCTTCATAATATGCCCGAATCTCATCATCGGAGGGCGCTTTTGCGTCGGAAACCTGAGCATAATAAGCACTCACGTAAATGGAGTCTTCAATGTAGTGTTTGATTCTGTCCATAGTTGCGTAATCACCGTAGAGGCTCTGGATATAGGCCTTCTCCGTCATACCCGCATCTGCAGCGGCATCTGCCACATTCTTCTCAAACTCCGCATACTCTTCGGCAGTGTCATAGACAAAGCCCTCTGCCTGTGCCTGTTTCTTGATCGCTCTTGCGGTAACGATATTTTCAACGGTGGTCTTCTCAAAGTAATCCCGGAAAGTCAGGATATCCGAATACATCACATCACTCAAATCACCGGAGAGATCATATCCCATATAGGACATAAATGCGCCGTTTTCATTGAGGTAACTATTTTTTGTCACATTGTACTGATAATCAAATTCCAGCTTTGTAATGGCTTCACCGTCTACCACAACATAAGTCTCGTGAGTGGTGAGGTAGGACCGGATGGGAAACGAGAGTACCAGGCATGCCAATAGAACAACAACTGCAATACCGATGATCTTATTGGTTAACTTCTCCTTCTTCTCGCGTGCCTTCTCCGCCTCGCGTCTCTGAACCTTGCGGTCGTATTTGGTCATTACCTTCTGTTGGGGTTGTTCTTCTTTTACCTGTTTCTTAGACATTGGAAATCTCCTTACTGATCGTGCTGATTCGTGCTTTACGAGCAAGCTCGTACGCACTCGGCTTGCCGCCCATCTCTGAGCTGTGCCACTCGCAAGCCTGTCGGCTCGCTTCGTGCGGGGCATTCGCCCTATAGTATAATTTACAAGCTTCGTGCTTTACGAGCAAGCTCGTACGCACTCGGCTTGTAAATTATACTGCACAGCTCAGGGCAAATGCAAGTCATTTCACATAATTTTCAAGTTTTTGGACAATGTTTTGCAGGCACCCTTCCTCGAAGGGGCAGTCCAGACCGACCTTCGTCAGCATGTTGGTGTAGAAGTCACCGGCGGAGAGTTTGCACAGTTCCAAATAACTCTCCCATGCTTTCCGGTAATCGGCATCCATCTTAACCTTGTACTGTAACGCACAGGTCTGCGCAAGACAGTAATCTATATAATAGAAAGGACTGTTGTAGATGTGTGGCTGTCTCTGCCAGTATCCGCCTCTCTCATAGTACTCGTCGCCGTCATAATCCAGATGGGGCTTATATTCCTTCTCCAGCCTGCTCCAGGCCTCCTTGCGCTGCGCGGGAGTCATATCCGGATTTTCATACACGATGTGCTGGAATTCGTCCACCATGCAACCGTAAGGAATAAAAGCAGCGGCATCCTCCAGATGCATATCAATGTAATCCTGCTTTCTGTCACCGAAGAACAGATCCATCCACTGCTCGGTGAAAAATTCCATGGACATGGAGTGAATCTCCGCCGTCTCCATACCGATATCCCTGTGCTCCTTGATGGGATCCCTGCCGGAGATATATCCCTGGAATGCATGCCCGCACTCATGGGTCACTACATCCACATCACCGCTGGTTCCGTTGAAATTGGCAAAGATAAAGGGAGCATTATAATCGTCCAGATAAGTCATGTAACCACCGGCTCTCTTGGTCTTACGTCCCAGCACATCAAACAGTTCATTCTCCATCATAAAATCAAAGAACTCGCCTGTCTCGGGAGACAATTCCCGGTACATTCTCTGGCCTGCCGCCATAATCTCTTCCGGGGTGCCGATGGGCGCGGGATTGCCCTGAGGGAAATACACGGACTCATCATAATATTTCAATTTGTCCAGGCCAAGGCGCTGTCTTCTTCGCTCATGCAGCTTGCCTGCAAACGGGACAAATACCTCCTTCACCTGTCTGCGATATGCCTCAACTTCTTTCTTGCCGTAGTCATTGCGGTACATGCGATAGTAACCCAGCTCAACGAAATTTTCATATCCCATGGCACGCGCCTGGGCGGTACGGTTTTTTACCAGTTTATCGTAGATATCGTCCAGCTGCGCCTCGATGGAGGACATAAACTCGCTCACTTTTTTCCATGCAGCCCTGCGCACGCTCCTGTCGGAGCTCACCATATAGGGACGCATCAGCGAAAGGTTCAGTTCTTTCCCGTCAAACTCAATCTTTGCCCCGGCGATCAGTTTATTGTAAGCCGTTGTGAGATTGTTTTCCTCCTGCTTTAACGGGATCAGCTCCTCCGACATGGATTTCTGTTCCAGCTCCATGTTTTTAAAGGCAACCGGACCGATCCTGCTCTCCAGATAATCCCGGAAGGGGGAATTGTACAACGCCTTGCTGTACTCCAGCAGCAGAGCATTCAAAATCGGCATTTTTTCGTTATAGTATTCATTCTCCGCATTATAGAATTCGTCTGTGGTATCCACATCGAATCGAATGTGCGCAATGGTTCTCTGGGTAAATACTCTACCCGTAAGCGCATAGTAGCGCTCATGAACCTTGAACTGTTCCTCTCCGCTCTGCGCACTCTGAAGTGCCGCGATCAGTTCCTTCAGCTCCTTTGAGACTTCATCAAAATCAACTCTTTCGTATGGCATGTCCTGAAACTTCATGTCTTTCCCTCCTTTAATCCTCTCCACAGACGGCTGCTGACCGCCCGGGCACACAAACCGGTAAATACACCGGTAATACAACCGCTTAACAGCAATACGGGCAGATATGCCATCACCGACAGGGAGCCCATGACAAGGACGGCTGCCCCCATCTGACCGACATTGTGAAAAACAGCACCAAACATACTGTTAAGCCACATATATTTCCGGGGAATAACCCTGCACAGCAGGTACATACCCGCAAAACAGAGACATCCTCCCGCAACACTGAACATCCATGAGGATGCATTTCCGGCAAACAGCGAACCCAACAGAATTCTTGTAAACAAAAGCATTGCTGTCTCTTTTCCGGAAAAGTGGTACAGTGACACCACCGTGATAACATTTGCCAGCCCCAGCTTCACTCCCGGGATCGGCACCGGTCCCGGCAGACACATCTCAATCAGATACAACACCAGTGCTGCTGCGGTTAATAATGACAGTTTTGTCAGTTTCTCCGTTTTCATGCAGTCACTCCTCCGCAAACCTTACAATCAGCCGATGGGGAAGACATACAATGGGAAGCTTATCCGCCCGCAAAATTCCCATATTCACACAGGTTTGATCCGGACAGTCCGCCTCCGAAATGCGGATGGTTCCGCCTTCCAGGCAAATGGTATTACTTCCTTCCCCGCAGGAGATGACAAATGTATGATCCTCTTCCTCCGCCGGATTCAGACGGTACAAAACCTTGTCATCCTGTACAATCTCTACGACACAGGAATCCGGTTTCCGAAGTACCATTATCGTCCCGATCAGGGAACCGGTCAGAATCAACAGCGCCGCCGCAAAAGCATTACGCAGCCCTCTGTTTTCATTTTGGTCTATCCATTTTCTCATTTTAATTTTTACCCGACCCGTTCCAACACTTCCGTCACTTCGTGTCCGCTCTCCGGCAGAAAACAGTCCCGCAATCCTTCCGTTATGAAAACACTGCCGTCTTCTTCCACCAGAATCAACTCAAAGTCCCCCTGCTCACGCCACAGTGAGACTCCTTTTTCTCTGCCCATCACAAAGATTGCCGTAGAGAGTGCATCGCAATAGGTGCCGCTCTCTCCGATCACTGTCACACTCACCAGCCCGCTCTGAGCCGGATGTCCTGTTGCAGGATCCAGAATATGGCAATATCTTCTGCCGTCTTTTTCAAAGTAACGCTCATAATTGCCGGAGGTGATGACAACCTTGTCCGTCAGCTCCACAACGCCCAGAATTTCCTGCGGTTCAAAGGGATCTGTAACGCCGATTTTCCAAGGTGTCCCGTCCGGTCTCTCTCCGATTGTCTGCACATTGTGTCCCAGGTTCAAAAGCGCAGAGGTAATCCCCCGGCTGCGAAAGAGTTCTGTCAGCTGGTCCCCGGTATAGCCCTTGGCAATCGCCCCCAGATCAATCTGCATTCCGTCCGGGACGCTGACCGCAGTCTCCCCGATCTGAACTTTTTGATAATCCACCGATACCAGAAGCTCTCGAAGCTTTTGTTCGGAGGGAATCTGAAATTCTTCCTCCCCCGAAACCGTAAATCCCCAGGCCTGTAAAACAGGGTACACACTGATATCCAGTGCTCCCTGTGTCAGTGCGCCCATTGCAACTGCTTCTGTCAGTACGGAAATGGTATCCCCGTCCACCGCAACAGGCTGTCCGTGGGCATGATTGATCCGCCACAGATCACTTTCCGGGACGGTGACGGACAAAAGCTGTTCCAAACGCTTTGTCTCTTCTTCCGCCTCCAAAACCGCTTCCTCGCATCCGATGCCGTAGGCATTCACGGTAAAGTAAGTATCCATGGCGAAGAAACCGTGCTCTGCCCCGTCCCTGTTCTCTCGCACATCTGTGCTGTGAGAACTCCAAAACCACAGAAGCCCGGCTGCTCCCAGGACGATTGCAAGGGAACCTATTTTCTTCATCCACGCTTTGTCCATCGGCCTACCTGCATCAAAATTCCCCGCAAGCGGCAGCTTACGGGGATTGGATCTTACTTTCATTTCGCATTACTTGCACAAGCACAATATAGCATATAGCGCCGCTGTTTGCAAGTGTGCAACGTTTATGTTCGTTGGACGCTTCCGGCCTTGTTCACCGGCAAAACCGGCGGATTAAAGCTCGATAAAGGTAGTGTCATAGGGAGCAATCGTGATGGTGCGATCCCCTGCCTCAGTGGGAATCGTGGTCGTCTGTTCCCTGTCACTGTTGTTGATGACCACCAGCTTGCGGCTCTGCGGATAGTAGGCACATTCGGTGTAGAGGTTGTCGGTCATATACATTCCGCTGGTTCCCTCGCCGCCTGCGTAACGGATTAATTGATACAACATTCTGGTATTTACAAGATTCACCTGGAAGGATGCCAGGTAAATTCCCTTTCCCTTACCAAACGCATTCATCGTAACCAACGGTTTGTCACCGTCTGCCAGAAGCACTCGTGCCTTACCGTCTGTCAGGAAACGATTCTCCCCCGCTTCAACCCATGCTCCCTCCGGAAGCACCTTCTCGCTGTCCTGTACCTCGAAACTCCACTTTCCATGGCAGACCTTGGCACCGGTATCCTCATCGACACCAAGCACATGTGCCATCCGGAAATAATTGTCATATCCTGCAACCGCGGAGGGTTCGTTTACACCGATGAAGGTTCCGCCCCGGTACACCCATTCGGTCAGAATGGTTACGACCTCATCATCCTTCCAATTGTCTCCGCCGCTCCATGCACTGCCGGCATAGCCTGCATTGATCACAACATCAACATCCGCAAGTGCACCTTTTTTCACATCTTCAAAGGAAATAAAGGATACGTCAACGGGCAGCCCGGAAAGCGCTTCATTGATATGGATCAGATCATGCATGTAGGTCTCATGGAAGTGACCGGACAAGGTCCAGGAGCGCAGTGCACCCCAGCTGTGCAGTACCGCTACTTTCGTCCGAATGGTATAAGGCTTTCCCGCCTCATGGAATGTGCGGATCAGACGAAATTCGTCCGCAACCTTCTCAATATAATCGCAGAAATCCGGGAACTTTTCCACAAGATGAAGGTAGCCGCCCAACCCGATACGATCAATCTTTGCACGAAGCAGCGCACGGCGGACACTGTTCCAGTACTTTTTTGCATCCAGCGTAGGATCGCCGCCCTCCATAAAGGTAGGCGCTCCTCCCAATCCCACCGGGAAGAGGTAGGGATGCAGACGCAGCTCATGGGTGGGCACATCAACACCCGCGCAGAGTCTTGCCTCGTAACCGGAGAAAACACATTTGATCAGCCCGTCGAATCCGAACTCCCCAAATCTTCCGTTGTAAGGCTCAACGCCAACCCAGCTGTCATCGTAGAAAACATAGGCTTTTTTACCGTACGCATGAACCATGTCAATGAGTTTTTTGCCGAAAGAAATCACGAAGTCATTGACAAACTCCATCCAGTCAGCTTTTCTGGAATTGCCGGGCATATGGGTGACATGCAAGTCTCCCTTATTGATAAAATCCTCGGCAGTCATCGCATAGCCGTACTTTTTCTCAAATTCATCCAGCGCCAGGGCACTGACTGTATAATCATAGGAACCCCAATCGGAAAAGAGATAACGATTTCGCTCGCTGCTGCCCCAAATCCATACAAAATTGTAGAACATGGACGTAAAGCGGACTACCGTGGTATCCGGATGGGTCTCGCACCAATTCTTCATCCAGCCCAGCATGTACTCCTGGGTCTCGGGATAGCGGGGATCAATCTGCATCAAATGCTCTTTATCCCAGTTGTTGGTGGTGTGATTGTACATGGAAATCTCTTCCCAGATTCGATAGGCAAGGAAACTGACCGTATATTTGTGAAAAGGAACAATCCCCTGAATGGTCACACTACCCCGGGCTTTGTCGTAGCTCCACTTCGCGCTGTCCACCTTTTCATTGGAGGTTCTGTCGTAGACCTCCCAATATTTGAAAGCCTCCGGCGTATCGTTGATGCAAAACTGCTCCTCAAAGAAGCTTTCCATCAAATCTATGGTAGCCTCTTCGCTCGAAGCCACCACGGCAGGTGTGCAGAGGAATGTCTGCTGCAGCTTGTCCTGATTTTCCTTCGCCCAGGCGTTGTGGTCACGGATAATGCAGATCGTGGAATAAATACCGTATCCTGCATGAACAATCTCATCGGAGAGCACGGTTCCGTCGCTGTCACGGATTACATCCGCCCCCCACTTCTCTGCCATTTTTAAGGTAAGCTCTTCATACCCGGACTCTCCCGGCAGAGTAAATCCTCCTTTGGTCTTCGCCATCGCAATCTCCTCCCTCGATATCGTCATACTCCCATTTTGCGGCAGAGCGCGACGGCCTCGCCACGGGTTATGATTTGATCCAATTCAATCCTTGTGTCGGACGGTAAAAGTCCGATGCCCACAGCTGCACGCACATACGGCCTTGCATAGTCGTGGCAGCTTGTATCGTATATACAGGCTTCTTCTTTGGGAAAGTGCTTGCGACTCTGATAACCGTTCATCGCAAACACCAGAAACTCTTCCAACGTGACTTCCTTTTCCGGCCGAAAATGAGTACCCTCCACCAGATGCTCATCAATCATGCCGTTCTGATAGGCACACTCCACCGTACCCGCATACCACTCATGTCCCACCACGTCCTCGTACATATCATTGTATACATTGGTGGGGAAAAACCTGACGGTTCGGATGATCATGTCCAAAACCTCCGCGCGGCTTGCCGGCTTCTCCGGTTCCTCCACATCGGCAAAAAGGTCCACTCCTGCCGCCGGACTCGTAATACTATCGTAAATCTTCGGCTTTACCGGCAATTCAATCCTGCCGGGCGCTTTCCACTCTCCGAAGCCCTCCGTCACGCATTTTGCCAGGAAATGATACCCCGGATCGGAGAAGTTGCTACAGGTTCGCACAATCTCCTGTGCCACGAATCCGGCCATGATATAGGCCCCATAGTCATTGGAGTGTGTGTAATCCTTCGGGAAAAAGTAAGTCTTAGCTGCTTCCAGCCCCTTGGAAATCACAAATTCCATGCTGCGTGCATGCAGATCCAGAACCGGAACCTCTGCAATACGGCCAATTTCCAGGCAAACCCGAGCATACTCTTCCAGAAGATCATTGTAAGTACCGTCATTGCCTTTCCAGGTATTGCGTGCAATCGGCGTAACCAGCACCGGATATGCCCCTTTCTGCCTGCACTCACTGATATAGCGCATCAGATTGGCTTTATACCCTCCGGAGGCTTTTAATTCCGCAAGCTTCTGATCATTGTGTCCGAATTGGAAGAAAAAGAAATCTCTGGGCCTGCTGTACTGTTCGATCACCGCATAATGTCCTTCTTTTCGGAAGGAATCGGTGGTAAGACCGGAATGGGAATGATTGGAAACCGCTACTTTGTCGTCCAGATAAGCCGTCAGCATCTGTCCCCAGCCGGAATAGCTGGTCCCCGGTGCATAGGGATAATCCGCACTCTGATCGGTAACCGTGGAGTCCCCTGCTATGTAGATCGTGGGGCAGTTTACCTCAACCACCGTCATGCTGCCAAAACGCGCCTTGTCTGCAACTACCGTTATATCAAGAGTTTTGTCCGTATAGATACGGGTCTGGCCGCGAGGAACAATATCACAGACATTCACCAGCATCGTCGTCGTAAAACTACCCGCGGGAATATCTCCCAGAAATGCCAGTCTTCTGCGGCCGGTGAAAATAAGCACATTTTTCTGCGCTTCTTCAAAATGCATGTTCAGCGTTACTTTATAATTACCCTGACGCGGCACATCCACCTTAAAGGAGAGCGGAATTCTGCGGTGTTCCCCTTCCGAATCCTCTGATCCGTCTTCCTTCACCGGCTGAATCGGTTCTCCGATCTTTTCCTCCAACACGCGGATCAATCCATCGGAATCCAGAAAACAGCCGTCGGCATCGCTTCCAATTGTGCTGATCACTTCATCCTGATACCAGTATGCGGTATCAAAACCGGAATTGAGTTCCGGAATTCTCAGGAATTCCTGTTCCTGTCTATTCTGTTCTGTTACAAATCCGTAGCCCTTGCCCGGCTGATAGAGATCCGTTTCCTGCACACCGATGACGTTGGCAGTATCGGAATCTGCTCCGAACAGGAAATTCCGTCGAAACATTTTTACAGAGCACCATCCTTTTCAATCTGATCGGATACCAGCAGGGTGGAGAAGAACGCCAGCGCAAGACCCTGTCCCCAGCCCTGAATCCAGGCCTTGGGAATGCCTCTGTATCCTTCTTTGTCACGCATTACGGCGGTACCGCCGGAGACATTCATCACTTTTCCGTCTTCGCTGACATTTGCAAGCAATCCCTTGATGGACTTGTTGATATATTTTGCATGAAGCGGGTTCCCTCTTGTAAGCATTGCTGCCGCTATACCTGCGGATGCGGAAATCTCCTCATAGGAATCGGGATCATCCAGAACCGTCCTCCACAGACCGTTCTCTGTCTGAAGAAGCTTTAACGCTGCCAGTTGTTCATTCAGCGATCCCGCAATATCGATGTACTTGGGATACAGATAGCACTCGGGAAGGATACCCCCGACCTGGGACATGGTGTAAGCCGCCCATGCATTCGCTCTTCCCCAATAAATTCCGGACATGTGGTCACCGGTAATATTGTTGTAGCCATGATAATACAGCCCGCTGGAGGGGTTCTGCAGATATTTGATGTGCCAATACCACTGGTTCAGCGCATCCTCGATCATTTCCTCGTCTTTGTTCATCACACCTACGCGCAGAAGGAGAAATGCCGCCATGAAAAGAGTATCGGCCCAGGCCTGTTCCGGGAAATCGTTGTTGGCGGAAACCGTATGCTGAAGTACATGATCGCCAAAGCGAAGTGCCTCGTTCTGAATGTAAGCAATCTTGCTCATCAGAATATCATAATATTTCTGATCTTTCGTTGCCTGGTAAATGGTCACCAGGCAATGTCCCATCGCACAGGCATTCACAGTCCAGACCTTAGGAAGTCCAAGGTCAATCAGCTCATCAACCCGCTCCTTCAGTACATCCAGATATTCTTTCTTTCCGGTCTTTTCATAGGCTTCGCTGATACCGTAATAGGCTACACCGCAGGGCCAGTCCCAGGTCAGATCCATGTTCATGGTCTTTCTTACAATCTTGTCGATTACTTCTTCAATCTGTTTCTTGTCGTACGTAAGCTTTAACATTTTGAGGATTCCTTTCTTTCGAATCTGTTTTCTTTCTTCCATTCTCATAATACACGAAAACACAAGAAAAAACACAGATTTTTCGAAACTACAGCCCTCCAGCCTAAGCCGGAGGGCTGCGTAGTATCACTGCTTATGCAGTTCTCGACAGAGTTATCTTAAATGAGTGGTAGCACCGCTGTTGTAAGCTTCTGCCTTCTCATCGATAATTGCCTGGTAACCAGCTGCAAGGTATTCCTTGCTTGCTGCCTCGTAGTTTGCCTCGAAATCGTCAACGGAGCCCATAACGATCTTATCACGAAGCTCTGCATACTTAGCAAACAGAGTATCCTTGTACTCATCGGAAGCTGCGATTGTTACACCGAACTTACAGTCGGGAGCAACCATACCTGCCTCGAAGCAAGCCAGCTGACCCTGGTAGTTAGCCCAGATCTGCTCTGCGAACTTGTCGGAATCAGGATAGCCAACGGGTGCACAGGACTTGATATCCTTCTCAGCATCGCCGGTAGCTGCTGCGGAAGCCTCTACGAGACACCACATATCTACGTTGTTGTTGTGGCCCTGCTGCTCTGCAAGACCGGTCTGGTCCTCAACATAAACAGGGTTGCCGTCCGCATCATAGTTGAAGTTGATGCCCTCAAGACCATACTTCAAAGTGAAGAATACGTCGTCCTGGCACATCCACTCAAGATACATAGCAAATGCCTTCATCTGCTCCTCGGTAGCCTGGCTGGAGAAACCGATGTACTGACCACAGTCGCCGTTGGGACGATAAGCGGTGCAGGTTCCGTCAGCAAAGGTCATGGGACCGGGGTTTACAACGATGCCAAGGTGTGCATCGGGATTTGCTGCATAGAACTGATCCAGAACGTCGTTCTTTGCGGTGGAGTAGCAGCTGTAGGTGAATACCTGACCGCTGACAAAATCGGATACTGCGAAATCGGAGGTTCTGGTATTGTACTCGGGATCGATGTAACCCAAGTTGTACAGCTCGTTCTGCTTCTTCAGAAGTGCCTTCTGAGCTTCGGTAGAAAGAGCAGGGATTACATAGTCACCGGTGGTAGCCCAGGTGAGCTCATCCAAAGGATAGGTTCTGTAAGGATAGTTCTGGTCAGCGCCGTTACCTTCAATCTTGGTACCGCCGAGGAAGTGCTCGCCGCCAAGCCCAAGCTCTGCGATCTTAGCGTACAGCTTCATCAACTCATCGGGATCGCTGGGATACTCGGTGAAGCCTGCTGCCTCAACCCAGTCCTGACGATAGAAAGTGGTGAACTGATAGTTGGTGTTACCATAAGCTCTGGAACCAACAAGAAGTACGTTCTCACCGTTGATCTCGGTGTAAGCATCCAAACCGTTGTCAACCATACGCTGCCAATAGGTGGGAGCAATCTGCTTGAACCAGTCGATGTCATACTCCTGAAGGTAACCCTCGTTCTGATACAGAGTTACATCGGGATAGTCATACTCGAAGCAACATACGGGAAGCTTTCCTGCTGCAGCGAGCAGAGCATACTGCTCATTCTCCTGACCACGATCAAGAGTGATGTACTCAACATCGATGTTGTACTTGTCACCGAAGTTCTCCTGTACCCAGTTGGTCCAGTAGTTGTCGCCTGCGTCAGCTGCACCGTTGGGGGTAGCACGCTGGTAAATAGGAATCTGCAGAGTAACGGTGCTCTCGAAAGGAACAAAGCCTTCGATACCTGCTACGGTCTCAGCAGGGGTGCTCTCTGCGGGAGTGCTCTCAGATGCTGCAGAGCTCTCCTCCTTTGCAGGGGCGCTAGCTTCGGGAGCAGCTTCGCCGCCGCAAGCGGTAAGTGCGCCCATTGCCATGGTGCTCACAAGAGCAGTGGCAAGAACTTTCTGAAGAGTATTCTTCTTCATAATTTTTGTCCTCCTTAAAAAATAAGATATAGTTTATTTCATCCGGTTTCCCGGAACACTACCAAAATAATTAACCCTTAACAGCTCCGATCATGGCTCCCTTCACGAAATACTTCTGAAGGAAAGGATAAATGATAATGATCGGAATGGTTACAAACATGATACTTGCCGCCTGAAGCACCTCCGGCGTGGTTACGTTGGAGGAACCGGCTACATCGCCCAAAGATGCAGTCATGGAAGCCTCAGCGCCCTGTACCAGAAGATACAGCTTGTACTGAATCATTCTCAGGGAATCCTCTCGGATGTAGTACATGTTGTCCGCATATGCATTCCAGCGTCCCACCGCGTAAAACAAGGATAATGTGGCGATGATGGGCTTGCTCAGCGGGATGATGATCTTTCCGAGAATCTGGAAGTTCGTTGCTCCGTCCAGGAATGCGGATTCCTCAAGGGAATCGGGAATGGAAGACTGGAAGTATGTCTTCATCACCAGCATATTGTACGGAGAATAGATGAGCGGAAGGATCAGTACCCACATATTGTCCAGCAGATGCAGGTTGTTCATCAGCAGATAAGCGGGTATCATACCGGCTGAAAAGTACATCGGAACCATCAGGATAAAGGTAAAAAATCTTTTTCCTTTTAATCTCTTCTTGGAGAGAGGGTAGGCTGCACAGGTACAGGTGATCATTCCCAGAATGGTAAACAACAGGGTGACAAACACGCTGTAAACCATAGAGTGTACCATGGATTTATCCGCAAATACCTTCGTATATGCACCCAGAGTGAAATCCTTCGGCCAGAAGAACACCTTCTTCATCATGACCGCCATATCACCGGATACGGACTTTACGAGCAGGTGCCAGAAGGGAATGACACAGGTAGCACACAGGATTACCAGAACTACCATAATGATGATATCACTTATGTGGAATTTGACTACCGCACGGCTTCCGTCAGAGACTGTTTCTTCATTTTTCTTTGCCATCTCACGCCACCTCCTACAGTAATCCTTCTTCGCCAAGAGCCTTGGCTATCTTATCCGATACAAGTACCAGGATCAGACCCACCAGAGACTGGAACAGGCCAACCGCGGTACCCATGGAAAACTTACCGTTTCCGAGACCTTTGTTGTATATGTATATTGCCAGCTGATATTCGAAGTCTCGAACCTGTGTATTATCAAAGGCGGTCAGACGTTCCAGGTTACTTCCCATCACACGACCCAGATTCATGATCAAAAGCGTCACAACCGTACTCCGGATACCGGGCAGGGTTACGTGCCACATCTTCTGCCAGCGGTTTGCACCATCGATGATGGCTGCCTCGTAAAGCTCTCCGTTGATTCCGGCAATAGCTGCCAGATAGAGGATGGTACCCCAGCCCATGCCCTGCCATACACCGATTAGCAGGTACGTTACGGCCCAGTGCCATTTTTCCGTCAGGAAGGGAATTCCCTGTTCAATCCATCCGGCATTCATCAACAGCACATTGACAAGTCCGGTGGAAGGACGGAACATCGTGTAGGCAACGGATCCGATGATTGCCCAGGAGAGGAAGTGGGGCAGATACAGGATCGTCTGCGTCACCTTCTTAAATCCCATGAATCGAAGCTCATTGAGCATCAATGCAAGAATAATCGGCATCGGGAAGCCCACCAGCAGATCCAACAGGTTGAATACCAGGGAGTTCTTCAGTGCTCTCAGGAAATCGGCATCCTGAAATATCTTCTGGAAGGTTGCGAAACCGACCCATTTACTCCCGGCATATCCTTTCGCAGGCTTGTAATCCATAAACGCCATTCTAAGCCCCGGATATGCTGCATAGTTGAATACAATTACCAGAATCACCGGAATCAATAACAGCAGATACAGCTGCCAGTCTCTTTTGATCGCTTTGGACCATGTGGTAGTTGTTCTCACCTTCGGCTCTTTCGCTTTAGCCATTGCACAACCTCCTCACAACTTCGTACTTTTCGTCATTTTGTACAGATACAACTTTTATGTACCCTCATTATCATACAAGTTCACGAATAATTCTAATCAATATGTTATAAAAACTGTGCAAATACGAACATTTAAAAATAAACATTCTTCAAATGTTGCCCATGCAAAATTCAAAAATATCAATTTTCATGCGCAATTTGACAAGGAATATGAACAATTTATGAACATTTGATGAATGTATTTAAAACCAATCTGCTAATATCGCTGTTTTTTCCCGGTCGAAATGGTTATTTTTGTCCGTTGTGTTCGTACACGGAAGGATTTCCTGATTGATTTACCGGTTTCTTGCTTTTTGGAAGGAAATTCAATATACTGGAAGTGAAGAGCGGATCCTGCATCTGTCGCCTGCAGAGTGATATGGAAGAATCGAAACAACAGACCCTGTTAAGAAAGAAAGGAAACTTCGTATGGAATTGATGGATCTTTTAAGAACACGCAGAACTTATCGGAGATTTGAACAACGAGAAATTGACCGCTCCGTAATCGACGAGATTCTTCTGGCAGCCAGATATGCCTCAAGCGCTGCCAACAGACAGCCTCTGAGCTATATTGTAATTAATACCAGGGAGAAAACCGACCTCGTTTTCGAGCAGACCAGATGGGCCGGATACCTTCCCCCCGAGCAGGGACAACCCCGGGAAAATGAACGTCCCACCCTCTTTATTGCAGTCATTCAAAACACGGATATCAATCCGGACTGTGACACGGACGCTGGACTTGCCATTTCCAACATGACGCTTGCCGCATGGAACCACGGTGTGGGAAGCTGCATTATCGGAGCCTGCAACCGGGACAAACTTTCGGAATTATTCGGCTTAACCGAAACGCAGAAGCTTCACACCGTCATCGCATTCGGTTACCCCTCTCATACCAGCCGTATTGCGGATGTGACCGATCCGGCTGAGATTAAATACTACCTGGATGATGCGCGCAACTACGTTGTGCCCAAGCGTACCATAAACGACATCGTCCGTTATCTGTAACCCCTTTTCGGAGCTGATAAACATGGCAAAATCAAAGAGTATCGTAACGGAATACCGCAATTATTACCTTCCCATGCATTTTCCGGTGCTCCTTTTGTCAGGAGACTATTGGAAAATATCGGATACCCCCAGTGGCAGACTGCATTTTCACAATTGTCTCGAGATCGGCATCTGTCATTCGGACAGCGGAACCATGGAATTTTACGGGGAACCTCTGCACTTTCAGGCAGGTGATGTGACGGTGATTCCCCGAAATGTGCCCCATACCACCTACAGCTCACCGGGAACCGAAAGTCACTGGTCGTATCTTTTCTTTGACCCTCAGGAATTGTTTAAAAATCTGCTTCCGGCAACCTGGAAGAACTATGATCTGTCCACCTATGCCTTCCGCGGGTACGAACACATTCTGAGCAGAAAGGATCATCCCCTGGTTCATCAGCTGGTAACGGCAATCATTCGGGAACTGGAGGAGCAAAAGCCCAGTTATCAGATCAGTGCCAGAGGCTTGCTGCTGTCACTTTACATTGAGCTGTATCGTATCGAAAGCGCCTCCTCCAACAGTTTCCCGGGGGACCAAAATACCTCCCCGTCGGACAAAGATGCCGCTGAGAATGCTCTGGTAATTGCGCCTGCATTGGACTATATCGAGGA
>CAMAGI010000047.1 GCA_945833775.1 uncultured Lachnospiraceae bacterium | reverse complement strand
GTCTCAATGCCGTCCATTTCCGGCATCATGTGATCCATGAGAATCAGGTCATAATCCTTTTTGGCAACCTTATCCAGAGCTTCCTTGCCGCTGTAGGCAAGATCCATATTCATTTGAAGAGGACGCATCAGACCGGATGCCACGGTCAGATTCACCTTATTGTCATCGACTATCAAAATGTGTGCCTGGGGCGCAATAAAGAGGGAGCCGTCCGATGCATCTGCGCATTCGCAGGACGCTGTGGAATTTATTTTCTGGGGAATGCGGAAATGGAACGTGCTTCCCACTCCGGGGGTGCTTTCCACACCGATTTCTCCGTTCATGAGATCTACAATATGCTTGCAGATCACGAGACCCAGACCGGTTCCCTCGACCATGCGGTTGCGTGTGCTGTCCATCTGAAGGAAGGACCGGAACAGCTTCTTAAGATCTTCCCTGGCAATGCCGATTCCGGTGTCTTCCACGCTGAGAAGCAAATCGATCTCAGCCGCAGACTTTCGCTCGCAGCTCATACGGATCGTGACCCGGCCGGACTCTGTAAATTTGACGGCATTGGTCACAAGATTTGCCAGAACCTGTCGAATGCGACCGCTGTCGCCGATCAGGGTAGCTGGAACATCGGGCGCAATATCGGATAGAATCACAACATCCTTATCCTCTTTCCGGTCGCATGCAAAGCGAACCACGTCCTTGACCAAAGCGGAAGTGTCATACGCGGCTTCTGCCAGTGTTACCTTTCCTGCCTCCAGCTCGGTAAAATCGATAACGTCATTAATGGTTCTTGACAGAGACTCGCCGGAGGTCTTGATCTGTTCCACGTATCCGCGATAAGATTCGGGTCGGTCTTCCTGCAGGGCAAGCTCCGCGATTCCGATGACTCCGTTCATGGGAGTGAGCAGCTCATGACTCATGTTTGCGAGAAAATCCGCCTTCAGTTTGGCGGCATACTCAATGGCGTCTCTGGATTTTTCAAGCTGATACTGCTTGTTTGCCATGTCAGAAACGCAGCGGGTAATATTATGAATGAGATTTGTCGCTTTGATTAACTGTTCTTCTGTGATCTCCCGGGTCTTTCTGGCCAGGGCAAGATACATTTCGGGATCTGCGCCGATAATCTTGGCAGTGCGGAGCACGCGTTCTTCATCGGGGGCACCGACACGCACCTGACCGCCGGAAAAGCATCCGACCAACTGATCATCCACGATGATGGGAGCAACCAGATCGGTAAGGCCCGCATGACAGGTATAGAAAAGAGCCTTTCCCTCTTTGCGCGCGAGAGCGGCTGCTTCGCTGTCACATTTACAGCAGAGTGCGTCACCGGTCTTGGTCTTGCGGGTAAAGGCACAGAAATCGCACATGCCGGAGGGATTGGTAATAATACTACCTTGATCGTCTGATATACCGGAGGCGACACCCGCCAGTGCGCTGAAGCTATCCTGTATCTCCTGCAAGATGTCTACGTTGATGTACTTGACCAGTTCGATTTTCTCTTTCATAGTGTGCCCCTGTCGGATTGGTAAGATTTTCGTGAATTTGTATAGTTTTTCGTGAGATATTATACCATATTTGGGGATAAAGGACAATATTACGGAAAATAAAATACGCAAAAAACACTTAAAATTATCAAAAATTTTCGCCAATTCTTGTCGCAATTCGGTCTATATAGTATAATAGTACTGCCCATTCGCAGTCTCACAGTCCTCCCATATCTTAAAATGGCTCATACAGCCGGGAGCAGGGATGGAAGAGAGGCTTGCGGAGTTGGCATTTCGAAGGAGGCATGGATCAGAGATGCATCAGGATCAGATTGTACTGCAGGACGAAAAGCAGGAACAGGAATATCAGGCCAATCGTTATGCGCTCAGGGGAATTTATTACACCATCGCGACGGCAGCAGTCGTGTGGGTTTTAAACACGGTCGGATTTTTTATTCTGGATAAGACCATGATGAACATTCTATTTGTCGGTCTGATTTTTCTGCTGTTGATACCGACTTTTGCTACGCGCTGTGTGGACAGCCGTAAGGTATGGCTGAAATATGTTTATCTGCTGGATATCTGTATTGTGACGGCCTTTTGTGCGGCGTGCCTGACTTTCCATGCGGTTCTGCTCTATGTGCTGCCGCTCTTATTTGCGGTGCAGTACCGCGAGAGAAAAGTCCTCTGGATAACCTACGTGACCGATGTGATCCTGATGGGAGCCAGCACACTGGCAGGCTTCTATTACGGCCTGTGCGATTTGAACATTTTATTTGTGAGCAGCGCCCCCAGGGCGATGTATGTAAATGAGCTGACGGGTGAGTTTCAGAATCTTGTTTTCAATGAGAATCCGGTCTACATTATTTTGATATTTGCGACCATTCCCCGTGGAATTATTCTGTTCCTGTTCACCAGGATGCTTCAGCATATCAACGAGCGGGGACGCAAAGAGGAGGCAAGACTGGCAAAGCTGCGCTGGAAGAGTGAGACGGATCTTGTGACGAATTCCTACAACAAGGGGAAATTTGAGGAAATGGCAGCGCAGTACTATCCGGAGGTTGAGAGGATTGCCGTTATTTTCTGGGATATCAATTATCTGAAGGTGGTCAACGACAAACACGGACACGCTGCCGGCGACCGGGTAATCCGTCAGGTCGCGTCCTATCTCTATGAGAAATCCGACGAGAGAAGGCTGGTCTATCGCATGGGCGGAGATGAGTTTGCAATGGTGATTGAGAACCCGGAGGAGTCGGAGCCGTTGCTTTTGACTGCGGAGATTGAGAGACGGATTGCCGCGGACCGTGAGAAAATGAAGCTGCCAATGGATGTCTCGACAGGCTGGTCCTTCGGTCCGGGAAGTGAGATTCAAAGGGTCCTCAGGGAGGCGGACAGCAATATGTACGAGGCAAAGAAGCAGCGCCACAGGCAGGGGATTCCCTACCTGTAAGATTTTTGCAGGTGGAGACGGCTGTCTGTGGAGTTTACGGAATGGGAGATTGAGATGACACCGATTTTTGATACGCATGCACACTATGATGATGAAGCCTTTGATGAGGACAGGGATGCGCTCCTGTCCTCTTTTCCCGCAAACGGGATCGGGAAAGTAACGAATGTGGGGGCCAGCCTTGCCTCCTGTGAGCACACGGTAAAACTGATGCACAACTATGATTTTCTGTATGGTGCGATCGGCGTTCACCCCACGGAAACGGCGGAATTGAACGAAGAGAATTTCCGGAGAGTGGAGGAGTGGTGCCGGGAGCCGAAGTGTGTGGCGGTGGGTGAAATCGGACTGGACTATTACTGGGACGAACCGGGGAGAGAGATCCAGAAAAAGTGGTTTGTACGTCAACTGCAGCTGGCGCGGGAATTGGGGCTGCCGGCAGTGATTCATTCCAGAGAGGCGGCGAAGGATACCGTGGATCTCATGACGCAACAGCACGCGGAGGAGATCGGCGGCGTGATACATTGTTTCTCCTATACGGTGGAGACCGCCAAAATTTTTCTGGACATGGGCTTCTATCTGGGAATCGGCGGTGTCCTGACCTACAAGAATGCGAAGAAGCTGGTTGAGACGGTGGAGTATGCTCCTCTGGACCGCCTTGTTCTTGAGACAGACTGTCCTTATCTGACCCCTGTTCCCAACCGGGGCAAGCGCAACTGTTCCCTCAACATTCCTTACGTTGTGGAGAAGATCGCACAGCTGAAAGGTATTACGGAGGAAGAGGTAAGGAGGGTAACCTGGGAGAACGCCCACCGTCTCTATTCCATACCGATTCAATAAATATTTATCGAAAAACAATAAATTCATATTGACATTCGATTATGCCGGTGGTATATTCTTCCAAAAGGAAGTTTCTATCGCCGGCATTTTTCGGCTTTGGTACGGGAGGATGAATCGATGGAAAAAGATTTGAATCGGAAGAAATTGTTGCTTGCCCGCGGGGTAAAGTATCTGCTGGACTTCATGTTTTATGGGGGGATTCTGGTCACCGCCTCACTCCCTTTTACGGTAAAGTGGCTTCTTCGTCAGGAATTTGCGAAGGAACTGACAGGGAATGTGGGGGATCACTACGAGGAGACGGTGATCATCTATTTTGTCCTGGGGGTGGCTGCGGTAGTTCTGATCCGGGAGCTTCGCCGGATCTTTCGAACCGTGCTTGCGGAAAACTGTTTTGTGCCGGAGAATGTAGTGAGCCTGCGCAAGATGGGAAATTGGAGCTTCTTTATCGCCGGTATGAGCGTGGTTCGAAGCATCGTCTACACGACGGTTGCCATGCTGGTGGTAATACTGGTGTTCATCATAGCGGGTCTGTTTTCGAAAGTACTGGCAATGGTGTTTGAAGAGGCGGTTCGCTACAAGGAAGAGAACGATCTGACAATCTAGGAGGGAAACGATATGGCAATCGTTGTGAATCTGGATGTGATGATGGCAAAACGCAAGAAAGGGCTCACAGAGCTTGCGGAGGAAGTGGATCTTACGCCGGCCAATCTTTCCATTCTGAAGAATAACAAGGCAAAAGCAATTCGCTTTTCCACATTGGAGGCGATCTGTAAAGCGCTGGACTGTCAACCCGGGGATATTCTGGAATATGTACCCGAAAAGGAGGGAATGAGAATTGAGTAAACATTTTGGATTTTTTGGTCCTGTGACATTTTTGTATGCAGTGTTTTATGCATTCTGTATGTTTCATAACGGCTCGGGGGTGACGTTCCCTTTTTTCATCGCCGCCAGCCTCTTGTATATGTGCTTCTCCTTGTCAAAACTGGGAATTACCTTGAAAAAAGGCAGCGCCTTTTATATGGTGAGCATGATGCTTTTGGCGGTGGCAACCTTCTGCACGGACGACGGACGGATCATTGCGTTCAACAAGACGGGGATTTTTCTGCTGATGATGAGCCTTCTGCTGGATCAGTACTATGACACCTCCGCGTGGAAACTGGGCAAATATCTGGGAAGTATTCTGGTGCTTTGCTGTACATCGCTGACGGAGCTCTTCAAGCCGTTTTCCGATGGCGCGGCGTATTTCAAAGAGCACGAGGATCAAAAGAACAAACCGGTCTGGTATGTGCTTCTGGGGCTTCTGGTCGCAGTGCCCGTTTTGTGTGTGGTCATTCTGCTTTTGGCCGGTGCCGATGCGGTGTTTCGCAGTCTGGCTGACCGGATCTTAAACGGCATTAATTTCGGCAATGTGATGAATATCCTGTTTCGGATCGCGTTTCTGTTTCTTGCGGCATATGCTCTGACCTCCTGCCTGTGTGCAAAACGTTTGAAGGAGGAGGTAAAGGACAGACGGCGCGGGGAACCGATCCCGGCGATTACGGTGACTGCTCTTTTGTCACTCATCTATCTGCTCTTTTCGGGGATTCAGATTTTCGGCCTTTTCTTAGGAAAACTGAAGCTGCCGGACGGATATACCTATGCGGAGTATGCGCGGGAGGGCTTTTTCCAGCTGCTGGCGGTCAGCATTTTAAATCTGGTGATTGTGTTAGTGTGTATGAGCTTCTTCCGGGAGAGTAAGATTCTGAAAGGTATTCTGACAATTATGTCATTTTGTACCTTCGTCATGATTGTCTCCAGCGCAATGCGGATGATCATCTATATTCAGTATTATTATCTGACGTTTCTTCGCATTCTGGTGCTGTGGGCACTGATGGTGTTGTTTTTGCTCTTTGCAGGAGTGATTGCAAGTATTTTTCGGGATTCTTTTCCGCTGTTCCGGTACGGAGTCTGTGTGGTTACGGTTTTGTACATCGGTTTGGCGTTCATTCATCCCGACTATATCATAGCGCGGGTCAACCTTGCAAATGTTGAGGGCAGCGAAGCAGCCGGAGATTCGGTTTCCGGGCGGGGTGGTTTTTTCCGGAGCGAGGAACCCTATCATGATTGGCGCTATCTCGCTGATCTGAGCGCGGATGCGGCACCGGCGATCCTGCCCTATCTGGACCGGGAAGGGTACAATTTGAGCGCCTTCTATGCAAAAGATCCGGAGACGACCCTGGAACAGATCCTTGCGAAGGACTCGATTCGAAGAAATAGGGAGGACGGATTCGGCTATTATTATCTCCGACAGCTGCAGTTAAAGACGGAGAATTTTGGTGTGCGGACCTACAATATATCCCGACACATGGCGCTTCTCAATCTCTCTAAGCGGGTGCATTGAGTGAAAAACGGAATGCTTCATCTGGAATCCCCGGGAAATCTATGCTACAATGATAGAAACGCGGCGAAAATTGTCGCCGGCTGCGTAAAATCCCGAAGCCCGGAGGAAGGATTCGATGGAGAGAGCGAAAAAGCGAATTTTTGATATCATACAGATCGGAACCCGAAAGGATCTGCCCAGCGTAGCCTTTGACTTTTTCATTGCGGGCATGATCCTTTTGAGTATCACGATTACATTCCTGAACACGTTTGAGGAACTGATCAGCCTGCGGAGGTTTTTCAACGGCATAGAGCTGTTTGCGATTGTGATCTTTATCATCGAGTATGGACTTCGGCTGTTCACCGCTGATCTTTTGTATCCGACGAAGTCCCGTCCTGCGGCGGTTGTGTCCTTTGTTCTGTCCTTTTACGGAATCGTTGACTTGTTGACGATTGTGTCATATTTTACAGATCCCTATTCCAGCGGGATCGTAGCTCTTCGAATGATCCGGGTTGTGCGGATACTGCGCCTGTTTAAAATCAACGCGTCCTTTGATGCGTTCAATGTTGTGGCGGAGGTCCTTCGTGCCAAAAAGAATCAGATTATTTCTTCCCTGTTTCTCATCCTAATGTTGATGCTGGCAGCTTCGCTCAGCATGTACGGGTTGGAGCACGAGATACAGCCGGATCAGTTTGACAATGCCTTTTCGGGAATCTGGTGGGCCATGTCAACGCTTCTCACGGTGGGTTATGGGGACATTTATCCGGTGACCCTGGGCGGACGTATTATGGCGATTGTGATCGCCCTTCTGGGTGTCTGCGTGGTGGCTATTCCAACCGGTGTCATCAGCGCCGGTTTTGTGGAGTACTATTCCCGGATGAATCACATGGATCTGGAAATTGATCTGGCACCCGATGTGGACGATATGGTGAAGCGTCAGGCCAGGGCGGCGGGACTTTCCGTGAACACCTATCTGGAGCGGCTTGTGATTGAACGGGAGGTACAGAGCGGAGGAAGCGCCTTTTGCAGAGACGGCGGCAGCCCTATGGAGAGTAGTATCGGCACAGAGGCCGGTTTGGAGGAGTAAAAAATGTTCGAACGAATCGATTACGTGGTAGGCCGTATTGACGGCGATTATGCATATCTTTTGCGGAAGGGTGATCCGGATGCGGAGGAGAAATGTGTGGCGAGAGCACTGCTTCCCCCGGAGATTCGGGAGGGCAGTACACTCGCCTATGAGATGATGCAATATACCTTGATTGATGAAATGGCAGGGTGAGAATCGTTTAGATGATCCGGGTGGTCCACTTTGCCAGATCCCACACGTCGGTGGCAAGCCCCTCGTAGAACTCGGGCTCGTGGCAGACCATCAGGATGCTTCCCTTGTAGGCCAGAAGGGCACGCTTTAATTCGTCCTTGGCATCCACATCCAGGTGGTTGGTGGGCTCGTCCAAAAGCAGTACGTTGGTGCTTCGATTGATCAGCTTGCACAGGCGTACCTTGGCCTGCTCCCCACCGCTTAATACCTTTACTTTGCTTTCAATATGCTTAGTGGTGAGACCGCATTTTGCCAGGGCGGAGCGCACCTCGTACTGGGTGAAACCGGGGAACTCCTGCCAGATTTCTTCGATACAGCTGTTGTCTTTGGCGCCGGTCATTTCCTGCTCAAAGTAACCAAGCTCCAGATAATCGCCCTGTTCCACCGTACCGCTTATGGGCGGAATCAGCCCCAGCAGACTTTTTAGCAGGGTTGTCTTACCGATACCGTTGGCCCCGATGAGGGCTATTTTTTGTCCCCTTTCCATGGTCAGATTGAGCGGCCTGGAGAGGGGCTCGTCATATCCGATGACCAGATCCGCTGCCCGGAAAATAATGCGCCCCGGGGTGCGGGCTTCCTTGAAGAGAAACTCCGGCTTCGGCTTGTCGGCGGCCAGCTCGATCACTTCCATTTTGTCCAGCTTTTTCTGCCGTGACATTGCCATATTTCGGGTCGCGACCCGGGACTTGTTGCGGGCAACGAAATCCTTGAGATCCGCAATTTCCTTCTGTTGCCGGCTGTAGGCTGCCTCCAGCTGGGCCTTCTTTACCGCATAGACCTCCTGAAATTTGTCATAGTCGCCCACATAGCGGGTCAGTTCCTGATTGTCCATGTGGTAGATCAGATTGACGACGCTGTTTAGGAACGGGATATCATGACTGATCAGGATGAAGGCATTTTCGTATTCGTTTAGGTAACGCTTCAGCCACTCAATGTGCTCTGCATCGAGATAGTTGGTGGGCTCGTCCAAAAGCAGAATGTCCGGCTTTTCCAGGAGCAGCTTGCCGAGAAGAACCTTGGTGCGCTGCCCACCTGACAGCTCTGTCACATCTCGTTCCAGGCCGATTTCCGCAAGCCCCAATGCTCTCGCCACTTCCTCCACCTTTGCGTCAATCATATAAAAATCGTGCATGGTGAGCAGATCCTGAATGGTGCCCAGATCCTCCATATACACTTCCAGCTCTTCCGGGGTGGCTTCTCCCATCCTGTCGCAGATCTCGTTCATCTGCGCTTCCATCTCGTAGAGAAAATCAAAGGCAGAGTTGAGCGCGTCGCGGATCGTCATGCCGGGAGTCAAAACGGTGTGCTGGTCCAGATACCCGACCCGGACATTTTTGGCCCACTCGATTTTTCCTTCGTCGGGTGCAAGCTTCCCGGTGATAATATTCAGAAAGGTGGATTTGCCTTCTCCGTTGGCCCCCACCAGACCGATGTGCTCCCCCTTCAGAAGACGAAAGGACACGTCGTTAAAAATAGCACGGTCCCCGAAACCGTGGGTGAGATGTTCTACATTTAAAATACTCATAATGAATCTCCATTCCGCAGACGCTTATGCGTCCAAAAAATCTCTTCTATCCTATCACAATTTTCCGAATTGTGAAAGAATACAAAGTCATTCTCCCAAAGAAATTTGTATATTTCGGAAAAACATGGTAATATTACATAACAACAAAATGTTTTATGGAGGATAGTGTGAAAGATGTGCTTGATAGCACATTTTTCACACGGCTATTTGTGCCGCAGGCGTCACAAAGTAGCCCTTATCGCAGAGACGAATCAAGAATTCGTCTCGCGTTTCCTCCGACGCATAAACGTCTGCGGAATGGAGATTATTATGAAAAAAAGAATTGTAGTCGCTTACCTTTTGACGCTGTGTCTGGCAGCTACTGCCTGCGGAGCAGGAAACAATGCGGGAAACACTGCCGAGAGCAGCACGGAGAGTACCCAGGATAACCTTCAGAATAGCACGGAAGAGAGCATCACACAGAACGAAACACAGGACAGTACACAGAGTACACCGCAGGATAATCCGAATGACGAGGCCACAAGCGGCTGGAGCAGTGAAATGCAGGCAGTCCGCGATGCTGTGGCTGGGGAGCTTGGCGGCGACTACTGGCCGACCATGGGAGTTACCCCGGATATTCTGGAGTCCCTGTACGGAATCTCACCGGATATGTATGAGGATTATGTGGCAGAGATGCCCATGATTTCCGTACAGATTGACACTCTTGTCGTGGTAAAGCCGGCAGAAGGTCAGGAGGATGCCGTTTACGATGCGTTGAGCAACTACCGCGAGAGCCTCATCCAGGACGGAATGCAGTATCCCATGAACGTCGGGAAGATTCATGCCTCCGCGGTGGAAAAAGTCGGGGGATATGTGTGCTTTGTTATGCTCGGCGGTGATGTGAGCGGTGTCGCGCAGAATGGGGATGAAGCCATTATCGAGCATTGTCAGGCGCAGAATACAAGGGCAATTGAAGCGTTGAAACAGCAGATTGGGGAATAACAATCCATGATATTCAGCAGCGTTTTATTTCTGTTTCGTTTCCTACCTATATTTTTATTATGTTACTATCTGGTTCCCGGGAGGGCGAAGAATATCGTCCTCCTTGCGGGGAGTCTGATTTTTTATGCATGGGGAGAACCTGTTTACATTCTTCTGATGCTTTTTTCGATTCTATCGGATTACATACACGGGATTCTGATCGGACGCTTTCGCGGGCGGAAGGCGGCAAAACGGCTGCTGGTCTCTTCCATAGTTATCAATCTGCTTCTGCTCGGTTTCTTTAAATACGCGGATTTCCTGATCGGGCTGATCAATACGGCATCCGGAGCTTCCATTCCGCTTCTTAAGCTTCCGCTGCCCATCGGGATATCCTTTTACACCTTTCAGACCATGTCCTACACCATCGATGTCTATCGGGGAGAGGCGAAGGTGCAGCGCAACTTTCTGGATTTTGCGGTGTTCGTGACCATGTTCCCGCAGCTGATTGCGGGACCCATCGTCAAGTACCGGCAGGTGGAGGAGGATTTGCATCTGCGTAAGCCGGATATCGAACAGATCCGTCGCGGAGCCATGCGCTTTATTGTGGGTCTGGCCAAAAAGGTTTTGCTGGCGAATAATCTCGGTCAGCTGTGGAACATGATCGCGGCGATGGACTACAGTGAAATCAGCGGACTTACCGCCTGGCTGGGTATTCTGGCCTTTGCTTTCCAGATTTATTTTGATTTCTCCGGCTATTCGGATATGGCGATCGGACTGGGAGACTGCATGGGCTTCCATTTCCCGGAGAATTTCAAGTATCCTTACATTTCCGCTTCCGTTACGGAATTCTGGCGCAGGTGGCACATCACCCTCAGCAGCTGGTTTAAGGAGTATGTCTACATTCCGCTGGGAGGCAATCGAAAGGGCCTGGCGCGGCAGATTTTCAATATTTTGGTGGTGTGGATGCTCACCGGAATCTGGCACGGAGCAGGTATTAATTTCCTGCTGTGGGGCTTGTGGTTTGCATTGTTTTTGATTCTGGAGAAGCTGTTTTTGGGGAAGATTCTTCGCGCGGTTCCGCCCATGCTCGGCAGAATTTATACCTGGCTGGTTGTAATCGTGGGATGGGTATTGTTTGAGCTTCCGAGCTTTGACGCGATTTTGGGTTATTTGAGGGCGATGTTCGGACAAAACGGCGTTCTGTTTATCGACCGGAGGGGGATGTATCTCAACGCGGAATACAGCATTCTGTTTGCTCTGGCGGTGATCGGTTCCACTCCGCTTGTCTCCAGACTCAGCGCCGGACTGGCTCAGGCCAAAAGCGGAGGAGCGATTGCTCTGCGGCGGGTCCTGGAGAAAGTGCTCCCGGCGGCGCTGTTGTTGCTCTCCATTGCGTATATTGTGGAGGCATCCTATAATCCGTTTTTGTATTTTCGGTTCTAGGTGCGGGCTGAGAGATTCAGTCGCGTAGCGAATGGATTTTCTCAGCTCGCACGGAGAGACGCAGAGAGGTGTTGGGCGATGACACACAAAAAAGATACCTGGTTTACGGTGATTGTGATTGCTGCAATTCTGGCAGCGTTTACCGTTGCCGACTTTTTCAATGAGGAGCGTTTATTTTCCGCCACGGAGAATCGAGTGCTGACATCCAGACCGCAGTTTTCGATACAAACATTTCTGGACGGAAGCTTTGCGAAAGACTATGAGAACTATGTGACGGATCAGTTTGTGAGCCGGGATAAATGGATCCGTGTGAAAACCGGCGCAGATATCCTGATGCAGAAAAAATTGATCGGCGGTGTCTATCTGTGCTCCGATGATTATCTGATTGAGTATCATGAACCCGCGGACTATCCTTCGAGTATGCAGGAGGAGAAGCTGGCGCTTTTGAAGACGCTGGTGGATCGCTGGGATGCAAAGGTGATGCTGGTTCCCACGGCGGATAACATTCTGACGGATAAGCTTCCTGCCAATGCAATCTACTTGGATGAACGTGCCTTTCTGGACCGCGCGGAGGAGGTGCTTGGCGCCGACGCATGCATCGATGTGTATGGGATGCTTGCAGAGCACAGCGGGGAGGATATCTATTATCGCACCGATCATCACTGGACCAGCCTCGGTGCCTATTACGGCTATCTGGCGTGGGCGCAGGCGAACAATATGGAACCCTACGACTACGCTGTGGATAAGATGCAAACGGTATCCACGGATTTCTACGGAACGTTGCAGGCGAAGACGGGAACGGCGGGGAGAGCGGACAACATTCGGATTTTTCCGGAGACCTTAAAGCGACCGGTGAAGGTTACCTATGACTTTTCGGTTCAAAAGACCGGAATCTACGAGGAGAGTTACCTGGATACCAGGAATCAGTACGGTTATTTTCTGGATGATAATCATCCCTTCATCGAGATCAGCACGGGATACCGCAACGAGAAATCCCTGTTTATCCTGAAGGATTCTTATGCAAACTGTCTGATTCCCCTTTTAAAGCCCCATTACGGCAAAATTTATGTGATGGATCTGCGCTATTTCAACGGGAGTCTTTTCCCGTTTATGGAAACCTATGCAGAGCAGGGGAATATGGATGTTCTGGTTCTTTATAACTGCATTCATTTTCTGGAGGATTTCCGGTATTTTCAGTAAAAATGAGTGCTTGTATAGCAGGGACGGATGAATGCACGGCTATTTGTGACGTTCTCGGAATGGAGAGTAGTGTGAAAATACAGACTGTAGTATTTGATATGGATGGTGTTTTGTTTGACACGGAGCGCCTGTGTATGAAGGGCTGGCGTGAGGTAGGACATGCCGGAGGGTATGGAAAGGCAGCCGAGATGGGCGAAATGTGCATCGGATTAAATGCCAATGACACCAGGGCTCTGATCTTGTCAGAATGTGGTGAGGATTTTCCCTTTGATGCGTATATGAGTGAGATTTCTGCCTGGATGCGGGATTCCATCGACAGAGGCGGACTGCCGGTCAAGGACGGAGTACGTGAAATTTTACAATATCTGAAGGAGAACGGCTTTCGGATTGCCCTTGCTTCCTCCAGTCGCAGGGAATCGGTGATGCGGCATCTGGAGCGGGCGGGGCTGACCGACTATTTTGAGACGGTGATCGGAGGCGATATGGTGAAGCATTCCAAGCCCCGTCCGGACATCTATCGAATGGCCTGTGGGGAGCTGGGAATCAACCCTGCAGAGGCCTATGCGATCGAGGATTCTCCCAACGGAATAAGAGCAGCGTACAGCGCAGGCATGCAGGCGATCATGGTGCCTGATCTGATCGCTCCGACGGAGGAAATGCGGCAATTAAGCTGCGTGATCTGCAAAGATTTGTTCGAGGCAAAGCAATATATCGAAGAGAAGAATCAATGAGAGGACACAGAGATGGCGAATTTGGGAATCCCGCAGAATACAATCGAGATCCTGCAGAAGCATAAGTTTAATTTTCAGAAGAAGTTCGGACAGAATTTCTTAATCGACACCGGTGTGCTGGAGCGTATTATTGATGCGGCACAAATCACCCCGGAGGATTGTGTGCTGGAGATCGGTCCCGGTATCGGAACCATGACACAGTATCTGGCGGAGCGCGCCGGACGTGTGGTTGCCGTGGAGATTGATAAAGCCCTGATACCGATTCTGAAGGAAACCCTGGCCCCCTATGAGAATGTCACCGTGATCAACGATGATATCCTGAAGGTGGACATGGAAAAACTGGCACGGGAGTACAACGCCGGTCGTCCGATCAAGGTGGTTGCCAATCTGCCGTATTATATTACGACGCCCATCATTATGGGACTTTTTGAGAGTCATGTTCCCCTGCAGAGCATTACGATTATGGTGCAGAAGGAAGTGGCAGATCGTATGCAGGTGGGTCCCGGCACCAAGGATTACGGTGCGTTATCGTTGGCGGTGCAGTACTATGCCAAGCCGGAGATTGTGGCAAACGTCCCTCCCAACTGTTTTATTCCGAGACCCAACGTGGGCAGCGCCGTCATTCGCCTGACCCGCTATGAGAAACCTCCTGTGGAGGTGGCGGATGAAAAGAAGATGTTTGCTCTGATCCGCGCATCCTTCAACCAGCGCCGAAAAACTCTGGTCAACGGTCTGGGCAATGCGGGCAATCTGAATGTAACCAAGGAACGGGTGGCACAGGTGCTGGAAGAGATGGGGCTTTCACCCACCGTCCGCGGGGAAACCTTTACACTGGAACAGTTCGCGCAGCTGTCAAACCTGCTCTAGAGCGCGGTCATTTCGATATTTAGTTTTACAAGATATGGTGCCTACACTATATCTTGTATTTTTTATGCACTTTTTCACCGTATATTTTTGACATTCGTATGGTGACTATGATAAACTAAGTTAAAGTGTTTCATTATGGATAACTGTATCTATCTATACAAAGGGAGCGATAAGCCTTGAATAAAGCGGAATATGAGATCAGCAAAGCGGAGATCCTACGGCTGATCTCAGAGAAAGAATATGCACGGGCTGCGGAGATTGCCGACACCATAGACTGGAATAAGGTGAAGAGAGTCATGATGTTGTGCAAGGTCAGCGACCTATACAAGATTAACAAGCGCTATGAGGATGCCAGAGACCTTCTGCTTCTGGCCTACGATTGCCGGCCCCATGCGCGGATGATCTGTTATTCCCTCTGCGAATTGTGCGCAAAGATGGGGGACATTGTAAATGCAATCGAGTATTACAAAGAGTATGCCCAGGCAACGGATGCCGACGAAGCGGGGCTGTATATTCTGAAATACAAGATTTACGAGGCGCAGGAGGTCAATCTTGAGGAGAGAATTGAGGTGCTGGAACGCCTCAAGGAGTGTGAGCCCATCGAGCGCTGGCTTTATGAGCTTGCTTACCTGTATCACAAAACGGGACAGGCAACGCGCTGTGTGGAGCAGTGTGATGAACTGATCCTGATGTTTAAGGATGATTTCAAGCCCGACAGTAAGTACGTGATCAAGGCGATGGAGTTAAAGCAGCAGCACAAACCCCTCTCGCCGGATCAGCAGCAGCGCTACGACCGCAGATTCCGTCGTGGGGGAAGCGCAGGGGCTGCAGGACAGACACAGGAAGCCCCGGCACAGACCATTGTCATGCCGCAGGGGGACGCGGTTGAGCAGGCACTTGCGGGTGCGCAGGAGGCTCCCGAAGCAGCACCGGAGCTGGATATCCAGGTAAAAACCGTGGATGTGGGAGAGTACAATACGATCAATCTACAGGCACAGCTGGCAGAGGGCCTACGGGAGGTGCTGGGCGAAGGTCAGGACCCGATTGCAGATCCGATCACCCGCTCGATCATGGCGCCCATGATGCAGTCAGACACAGAAGTGATGGATCTGCCCGCACAGGAGGCGCAGACCGTGTATCCCGAGGATCACTACGATGATCGGACCTACGGGGAAGAACACATGGAACGCGCGGAGGTTTTCTTCGGTGAGACCGCGGAGATTGC
>CAMAGI010000046.1 GCA_945833775.1 uncultured Lachnospiraceae bacterium | reverse complement strand
AAGATTTTTTATCTCTTGTCTACTTTCTTTTACAATTATTTTTTTGCCTGTGGTCAGGGTTATGACCGTATCCGGGGTCTCCTCGACAATTTCGAACAAATGTGGATTTACAAGCACCTTTTCCCCGTTTAATCTGGTAACTTCAATCATGGAAAATAATTCCTTTCCCATAGAAACGGACTAAGGGACGGATCTTCTTCCGTCCCCTGTGTCTCTATGCAGATTCCGACAAATATTAACGTTTCAGGTTGGTAAGTTCCTCGAGAAGCGTATCGGATACCGTGATAATACGGCTGTTTGCCTGGAAACCTCTCTGGGTAGTGATCATCTCGGTAAACTCAGCCGACAGATCCACGTTACTCATCTCCAGCTGTCCGGTGGACATGTATCCTCCGTTGGCCGTTACATCCACACCGATTCCGTCAAACTCTCCGGAGTTTAACGTTGCGGCATACAGATTGTCGCCCTGCTTCTCCAGGCCGGAGGCATTGGCGAAGTTTGCTGTTGCAATCTGTCCGAGAAGCCTTGTCATACCGTTATCATAACTTGCGTAGATCATTCCGTTGTTCTGGATGGATACACCGATCATATCGCCCAGGCGGCGGCCCGCGCCTACACCGTTTGCATCACCGCTGGTGGCGGTCATGGTGGAGGTACCCTTATTGTCGTACATGGACAGATCGGTAAGATCCAGTTCAATATCCGAGAAATTGCCGCCCAGAGCGGACAAATTCAGAGCAACCGTAAAGTTGGTGGTATTGCCGTTTACGGAAAGCAGAGGGCCGTTGTTTTCATCAAAGGCAATGGTATTGCCCTGGAAAAACCTTCCGTCGGCGGTAAAACTCTCCCCAAGATCCGCCAGTCCCTCCAGCGCGCTCGAAGTTCCGCCGATGGACTTTAACAGCACATCCTTCATACTGGTCTGGGCACTTCCCGTTATATTCCCGTTCGTATCCCGCGTATTGGTGGTGATCATCAGGTTCAAAAACTCATCCACGGCGCCCTCGTAGCCATAGGCCTTGGCAAGAGCAGCAAGTCCCTCCGCTCCGCTTCCGGGCTTGGCAGGATCCGTATCCTGAAGCGTTCCGTCCGCATTAAATATCGCGCTCAGATCCGCAACCGTATCACCACTACCCTTGGTCTTCAATACTTTCCCGGACGCATCCCATTCATAGGTAGCGCTGTCCAATGTTACCGCCGTGTCCTTCAGCTGGCTGCGCAGATCCGTCCCGCCGAACAGGGCCTTCTTCTGCTCCTCCGTGATAGGCACCTCATTGCCCTTGGAATCCAAAAGCTTCGTAAACTCCATGCTGTACTCATTGCTGTTATTGGACTGTTTGAAGGTAATGCGGGCTGTGTACTGATATCCGAGATTGTCAAAGAAGTTCAGGTTGACAACCTTACCGTTGGCGCTGGTCACATCCGTGTCATTCTTGTCCAGAATGCCCGCCATATATGCCTTGGAGGTTGCCTCGGGCGGATAGGTCATGTTGGCGGCGCTCATAATGCGCAGCGCTGCAACACTGTCCTGCTTGATGGCTCCGGTCTCTTCATCGACGCCCCAACCCATGACATTGTAACCGGTGCTGGTCATTGCCAGATTGCCCGCGCCATCCACATAGAAGGAGCCGTCACGGGTAAAAAGGTTGGCGCTGCCGTTGTTGACAACGAAGAAATTGTCTCCCGTAATCATGATATCAAAGGGATTACCGGTGGACTGTGCGGAGCCCTGACCTTCAATATTGATATTGATGGCGCCGCTCTTTACACCCAGACCGATCTGTCTGGCATTGACACCGCCGGTTCCGGTGGTTGCGTTCGCACCACTGGCTCTTTGAGTCGTCTGGCTCATCAGTTCACTGAACACAATGGAACTGGATTTAAATGCAGTGGTGTTGACGTTTGCGATATTGTTACCGATAACGTCCATCTTGGTCTGGTGAGTTTTCAGTCCTGCCACACCAGAGTAAAGTGATCTCATCATAGTGCTTGTTCCTCCTTACTTTTGGGGAACGGAGCATGCTTCCTTCTGTCATTCGGGAAGCGTCTGACCTCCTGTCGGTCCGGTCTAATTGATTACTGCTCCGTTAATATTGGTAAAAACATTTTCATCGGCCGATGTGCTGTCCATCGCGGTAACCACTGTGTGATTGGGTACGTTCACGATAAAAGCATATTCATCGACGATGACCAGTGAATCTTTGATTCCCTTCGCCTGCGCCTTTCTGGCGCCGTCGTTCAACCGTTCCAGCTGACTTGCGGTCAATTCAATATTTCGATCCGCCAGCCTTCCTGCCGCATGCTTGGAAAAGATCAGCCTTTGCGTCTGGTTTTCCGCAAGACTCTTCTGTCTGAACACCTGCTCGAAGGACATCCCGTCATCTTCTCCGTTTGCCTGTGTCCTGGCGGTGGGTGTGAAATATCGGCTGGTCTGCTGTTCGATGGAAGGAAATCCCGGATGATTGATATTCATAATATCAGGCTCCTTCCTTAAACTTCCCCGGCTCCCTCCGTGCCATCCGAATCGGCCTCTTCCGCATTCTCCCCGGTCGAGGGTTTTGAAGCCGTCTCCTGTGCCGCCAGACGAATTTCCTTCAGTCTCTCCACGTATTTTTCAAGGGTATCGGCGATATCCTTTGCAATAAAGGTCTTCTCGTACTCGCTCATGCCGTTGTAGATATCTTCCAGCTCATCAATGGTCGATGCATCTGCAAGATCAATGCCGTTTACATTGGGCAGGTTTGCCAGCTTCTTGGCAAAATCCATCGCCTTATTGTAAGCGCCAAGATACTCCTTATCCACAACCGTATCCAGATCATCGATCGAGTAGAGAGCTTCGTCGATGGAAAGATATGCTTTGCCGTTTTCGTAGACAACATAATCAACCTTTCCCTGCACATACTTGGTGTCCCCGTCGGATCCGGTTGTCTTGATGTAAACTTCCTGACCGACCAGTCCGCTGGCGCGCTGAAGATCCATGCTGGCTGCCATGTTCTGCATCTGCTCTACCTGGGAAAACTGCGCATACTGTGCGATATACTCCGTGTTGGAGGTGGGCTCCAAAGGATCCTGATACTTCATCTGTGCCACCAGAAGCTGCAGGAAAGCATCCTTGTCCATCTCGCTTCCGGTTCCGGTCTTGATCTTGCCGGAGAGGGAACTCTGGGATGCGCTTTCCACAAGTTTTCCGTTCTCAACCTGTGCTACTATTGCCATTACCTCACTCCTTTCTTTGAACTTTATGCGGTGTAATCCACCGTCTGACCGTTTGCTGCCATCATCTGTGCCGTAAGCTGCTCATCCGTATCAAGCCCTCCGCCGATGTCCGAAAGACTGTTCAGATCTATCCGTCTGGTGCGGTTTTTCTTCCGGGGATCGCCCTGCTGTCTTTCGCGTCCCTGTTCCAGGTTCTGTTCGAACTGATGGGTCTGCACGGTCACCTCAACCGCTTCCACCTTGACGCCCTGTTGTGCAAAACTCTCCTTCAGCTGTACAAGCTGGCTTTCCAGTGCTGCCTTCACCGTTTCATTCTGGGCTACAAAGTTGGCGGTCACAACACCCCCCTTGGACGCCACATGAATCTGCAGTGTTCCGAGGCTTGCGGGATGGAGCTGCATCTCCAGATCACTGCTGTCACTGTTGAGTCGGATCCGCATATAATCCATGATCTGTCGCATGATATCCTGTGTATCGGTGTCCCAGGTGCCGCCCGGAACATTCGAAACACCTTCCGCCGTTTCGCCATGCACTGTCGGGTTTTCAAACCGATGTGCAAAGATCGCTCCGTCCTGTCCGCTCTGCGTCCCCCGCTCCTGTCTGCTCCCGTTTTCGGAACCTTCGCGAGCATTCTGGGAATTCTCCGGAATTTCACCGACAGACTCCGCATCCTGTGTAAGCGCCACCGGGTTGTCCTGTCCGGTCGTTGTGCTTTCAACTTCTCCGGGTCGAAGATCTTCAACGGTAATCACCGGTTCCTCAGTCGTCTGTTGCAGACTCCGGATATCTTCAACGACATCTCCCAGCTGCCCGGGTGAAACATCCATCTGCTCTGCCGTCGTGCGAATCAGCTGCTCCTGATAAGCCATAAGCATCTTATAGTCACCGTAGAGTTCCTCATTGGTAAGAAGCTCCATGGAATCCCGGGCTCCTCCGAGGGCAAGGATCACTTCTCCCAGTCCCGCCGGATTCATCAGATCCGTCGTGGTCATCCCAAGCTCCGCCATAGTCGCTTCCAGCTCCTGCACATCCACTCCGAGGATCTGAGCAGTCTGCTCCAGCATCTGCACTGCCGCAGAACTTAGAATTTCCATCGCCTCCTGTGAGAGGCTTACGTCCCGGTTCTCTCCGGGTTGTTCCTCTCCTGTCTGAGCTTCCTCGACCCGCTTTCGAGCCTTCCCGGTTTTGGTTGTCTGTGTCTCTTCCCGAGCTTTTGACGGCTTGTTCTCACCGTCCTGCTCGCGCAGATCACTCTGTCGGATCCGATCTTGTTCCTGCCGGTTCTGCGTTTGCTTCGACGGTTCCGCCGACTCAACTCCTTTCCCGGTCTGATCCTCCCACACGCTCTTAAAACCGGTGCCGGAAGCAGGCTGTCCGGCCGCAAAATTACCCGTGACTGCGGGTATTACCGGATTCACACCCTTTATTGATGTAGTTGTCATTCGTCTCCTCCTTTCTCCGAAATTTCAGTCTCGTTTTAGAAATCTCTCGAAACCTATGAAATATATCGGTTCAAAAGGAAAAAATATTAAGACTGCGGATCCATAATTTTTGTCAGTCTTGCAGCCACAGCGGGATCCATCGCATCAAAGATCTTAGCGCGGTCTTCGGCATTCATGGTTTTCAAAATGCGGGCGGCAAGGTTTAAATTATCCGTCATCTCCTCGATCAGTGCAGCTGCAGCCTTGGGTTTCATTTCTGCATAGGTCTGCGCGTAATCCTGCACCTGTGCGCTTTCCTCCAATTGCACGATCACCTGTCGGTAAATATACTCCGCAGTGGTCGGATTCATGGCCTCGTAAAACTTTTTGTACTCCTCAGGTCCGGGCCCGTTCTCGGCATAGACCACTTCCTCGTAAAACTCCTGACTGATGCGCTGAAATTCCACCTGCATTTTCTCGAATTCCTGAAGTCGTACCACTTCCGCCCGAAGGCTCACCAATTCTTCATCCTTCGCAGTGGACTCGTTCTTCGTTCTCTCCAGTTCCACTTCCAGCTGATTGATATAGGCAACCGCTTCCTGAAGGCTGCTGTACCCGCCGTAATTCTCGGGATTTGTAGTTTCCGTGAGTGAGGATCCGGGAAGAATGCGGTTGATCAGGGGAACATCCTTCAAAAGCGGGGTCAGCACGGTGCTCCCGAAGCCGCCCACATCCATTTTGATCACGATGCAGATCACCGCAAGCCACAGCACGACAATCAGCGCAGTTGTACCAAATGTCACAAAGCCGTTGGTCTCTTCGTCCTCCGCCAATTCATCTTCCTTTTTGGCGATCTCTCTGGCTCTGCGCTTTGCTTCCTTCTTCTGCGCCTGTTGTTCCCTCTTCAATTGCTTTTTTTCGTCCTGAAGTCTCTTCTTTTCTTCAGCGGCTGCCCGTTCTTCCGGCGTCATTTCCTTAGCCATCTGTCTCTCCCGTTACTCTTCACTGTTTGCAGCATAGGTATAGCTTACAAGCTCATCCACCATTTTGCTCTCAGCGCGCTTCTCATCCTCCAAAAATTGTTGGAACGCTTTCTCCCGAAGCGTTTCAAAGGTCTTTCGCTCCATCATCAGCTCTGCCAAATGCGCCCTCTGCGTCTCCAGGTAGTTTTCCGCCTTTTCGACTTCCGCTTCCTGAGCGGCAATATAGCTATCCATGACCACCACCGCTGCCTGATTTTCTTCCATGCGAAGCAGATCCAGCGTTCCCTTACGCAATTCGGACGCCTCGGCCTCGTATTCTTCCTTACGCCTTACAAGTGCAAGCAGTTTCTCCTCCTCCGCATCCAGTCTGGCGCGGGCGGAAGCAAATTCCTGCCTGGCTTGATTTTCCATCTTCAGCTTGATATTCAAAACACTCTGCAGCGAATATCGAAATTTTGCCATACCATTCCCCGTTTCGCAGACTTCACCCCTCCGGCTTTGCCGGCATCAAAGCATATCATTTGAACAGCCCATAAAGCTGCTCAATCGTTTCCTCAAAACTGTATTTTGTGTCAACATCCTGACAAAGAAAATCATTGACCGCATCAATCTTCGTGATTGCGTAATCGATGGCAGGATTGCTGCCGCTCTTGTAAGCACCGATGTTGATCAAATCCTCGGCCTCATTGTAGGTTGCCAGAACAGTTTTCAATTTGCCGGCTGCCTGCTTGTGCTCCTTCGTCGCAATCTGACTCATGCATCTGGATATGCTCTGCAGTACATCGATTGCGGGATAATGGTTCTTATGTCCCAGCTTGCGATCCAGCATAATATGACCGTCCAGAATACTTCGGGCGGTATCTGTGATCGGCTCATTGAAATCGTCTCCATCCACCAGAACCGTATAGAGGCCGGTAATGGACCCCTTCGAAGCGCAACCGGCCCGCTCCAGAAGCTTCGGCATCTCCGAATACACACTGGGCGGGTAGCCTCTGGTCACAGGCGGCTCCCCACTGGCCAGTCCGATCTCACGCTGTGCCATGGAAAAACGGGTGAGGGAATCCATCATGAGGAGGACATCCCTTCCCTGATCCCGGAAATACTCTGCGATGGCAGTTGCCGTTTTGGCCGCTTTATTGCGTTCCAGGGCAGGGCGGTCGGAGGTCGCCACAACAACGACGGACCGCTTCATTCCTTCCTCCCCCAGATCCCTTTCGATAAATTCACGGACTTCTCTTCCGCGCTCGCCGATCAGCGCGATCACATTGATGTCCGCCTTTGTATTGCGGGCAAACATCCCCATCAGCGTGGATTTACCCACGCCGGAACCGGCAAAAATGCCGATGCGCTGCCCCTTTCCGACGGTAATCAGTCCATCCACAGCCTTTACGCCCAAGGGCAGAACCTCGCTGATTATGGCACGGCTCATGGGATCCGGTGCAGATGCCTCCACCGGATAACGGGTTCCCTCAATCACGGAACCGTCCAGCGGTCTTCCCAGTCCGTCCAGGGTTTTCCCCAGCATGGCATCGCTTACCGGAACATTCAACGGATGTCCGGTGTTTTCCACAATACTGCCCGCACCGACCCCATCCACAGCACCATAGGGCATCAGGAGGGTTCTCCCGTCCTTAAAGCCCACGACCTCCGCGGCAATCGGTTCGCCGGCTTTTCCGTCTGTGCGCGTAATTGTGCACATATCGCCGAGTCGCGCATCCGGCCCCGCCGATTCCATGGTAAGACCCACCACATTCACAATTTTGCCGAGCTTTCGGAAATATCCCGGTTCGGTCATGTGTTTATACTTTTCAAAATTTACCTGCACCGTCTTCAAGGGTATCTCCTTACAGCTCGCTCTCTCCGTAGGACAAAAGCTTTAATTTGCGGGAAAGCTCCGATAGCTGTGTTCCCAGTCCGCAGTCAAAAATACCGCTCACTGTCTCAATCATACATTCATTGCTCGCCAGCGTCATATCCTCCACGATCTCCACCTGTGCGCCTGCCCCTGCGGAAGAAAGCTGTTTCTTCTGTAGGCTGACATAGGGATAATCCTCTTTCGACACATGAATCAAAAAATTCCTGCCGCCCTCAATTTTGCGCATGGTCGTCTGGATCAGAAAAGTTAAAATCTCCCGGTAGGATCCCAGCTCCACGTGGAAGATATGCTCGTAAATATCGGTTATGGTCTCTACAAACTGAGGCTCCAGCGTCTCCAGCCGGCTCTCGTACTCCGCCTCCAGCTGAGCCCTATAGTTTTCCAGCCGGGCCTGTCCGGCGGCAAGTTCCTCCTCTGCTTTCTGCATGCCGTCTGCGTATCCCTGTTCCCGTGCCTTTGCAAGCACCTGATCCGACTCATTCTGTGCCTGTACCTTCGCATCCTCCAAAATCCGGTCTGCACGCGCCCGGGCATCCGCAATCAGCTGATTGGCCTCAGCTTCGGCATCCGCTTTCACAGCCTCTGCATCCTTTCCCGCCTGCTCCAGGAGATTTCGGGCAGCCTCTTTTTCTTCCTCCGGAGTCTCATACTCCTCAAGATCAATTCTCTGAGCCTGTAATCCTTCGACAAAACCGCTCTCATCGGCCGTTCTCTTTCTGGCCTCCAGTTCCTCAATACGGCGGGCAACCAGTTCATTGGTGTCGATGACGCGCTCTCCTTCCTGCAGATTGGCGGCTCTCCATTTCAGCAATCCGCTAGACAATAATCTCGTCACCTCCGCCTCTGGAAATAACGATCTCACCGGAATCCTCCAGTTTTCGGATAATGTTTACAATCTTCTGCTGAGCCTCCTCAACATCCTTCATACGAACCGGTCCCATGAATTCCATATCTTCCTTTATCATGACGGCAAGACGCTTGGAAAGGTTGTTGAAGATTGCATTCTGAACCTGTTCGTTCGCGCCCTTCAGTGCGATTCCCAGGTCATTGTTGTCCACATCATGCAGCACGCGCTGGATTGCCCTGTCGTCCAGAAGCAGAATATCCTCGAACACAAACATTTTCTTTCGGATCTCGTCCGCCAGTTCCGGCTCTTCGATCTCCAGACTCTCCATGATGTGTTTCTCGGTACCGCGATCCACAGCATTCAATATCTCCACAACGGAATCCACTCCACCGATGATGGTGTAATCCTGATTGACAAGACTTGCCAGCTTGGATTCCAGCACCTTCTCCACCTCCTTGATGATATCGGGTGAAGTGCGGTCCATGACCGCAATACGTCTGGCTACATCTGCCTGTCTGTCGGGTGCAAGCGCCGAGATGATCATCGCCGCCTGACTGGGGGAAAGATAGGACAGGATCAATGCAATGGTCTGCGGGTGCTCGTCCTGAATAAAGTTAATCAGCTGGGACGCATCGGTCTTTCTCACGAACTCAAAAGGTTTCACCTGCAGGGATGCCGTCAGTTTTCCGATGACATCCATCGCCTTCTCGTTGCCCAGCGCCTTCTCCAGCAATTCCTTCGCATAGGTGATACCACCCTCTGCGATGTACTGCTGCGCAAGACATACCTCATAGAATTCGTCGATGACTTCCTCCTTTACCTGAGGCGTGACACTCCGGGTGTTGGCAATCTCCAGCGTAAGCTCCTCGATCTCTTCTTCCTTCAGATGTTTAAAAATATTAGCAGAGCGCTCAGGTCCCAGTGCGATCAACAGTATTGCCGTCTTCTGCAATCCGGTTAGGCCGCCGTTATCCTTCATTCCTCTGGCCATAATACCCTCCTCTTATGCTTAACCCCAATCGTCATTGAGCCAGTTGCGCAAAAGTGCCGCAGCTGCCTCCGGATTCTCATCCACAAACTTTTCGATCATCTTGCGTGTCTCAGACTTCGTCTCCACATCAATGTCCTCAAGAGGCGATTCCGGATTGGACTGAAGCAGGCTCTCCACCGATAATTCCTCTTCCTCGGGCACTTCCTTCTGGCTGCTCATGCTGCGCAGTACCACAAAGGCAAGCAGTGCCAGGATGATAATCAACATAACGACGCTCAACACCGTCGTCCAGTTTACATCCAGGGGCTCCTTGTCGTAGTAAACCGGCGTCTCATACGCCACAATTGTGATATTTTCCTGGGGCATTCCGGTAGCGGTAGCTACCATACTGTAAAAATCGGAATCCACCTCCAGCTTGGTGTCCGAAGCGTTCTGCCGTTTATATTCCGCCCAGGTAATTCCGTCCAGAAGTCCCTGATCCTTGGCCTCCTCCTCGTGAAGAACCCGGAACCGGATCATGGCAACCGTTATGGAGGAAGAGGAATAATCAATGACTCCGGCGCTGGTGATGATCTTCTTGATGTCCTCATCCGGAAGATAAGTCCTGTGTGACTCCGCCGAACTGGAGCTGGTTGAACTGCCGTCCGGACTGTAATAAGTGGTCTCGTTGTTGGAATCGGTACCCGGCGTGCCGCCGGCTCCCGATGTATTCTCCGACTCGTACAGATCCTGCGATGCGAGATACCCCTCTGTCCTGCCCTCATCCACGGAATAGTCATGAAGGGTTTCTTCGTAGCTGGAATAGTCCATATTCAGGTGGCTGGTGACCTCGATACTGTCGTACTGGTTGGTTCCCATCAGGACCTTCTTCACCTGATTATCCACCATGGAACCGGCCTGGTTCTGCAATTCCTGAAGGGAATTGGCTACTCCGGCAACCCCGTAATCATCGCCGCCATAGAAAAGGGCATTGGCATCCGAATCCACGATTGTGATATTGGAGGTGTTGGAATTCCCCAGCCAGGTTGCCACCGCCCTTGCCAGATTGGCGGCATTGGCAGAGGTAAAGGTATCCTGCAGTTCCAGCTGAATCCAGGCAGTTGCCTCCTCGCGCTCACGGATCAGGGTTCCCGTCTCACGGGGAATATAGAGAAGAACGGTCGCCTTTTTCACGGCATTCATGCTCTCGATCGTCTTGGTGGCATAAGCCTCCATGTAGATCTTATACTGATTCTCCCGGTCCGTGGATGTGGTGGACATACTGCTGCTTACGAAATCCGAGTAACTCAGCGCGCTTCCGGAGAATCCCGCTGCTCCCAGTGCAATGTTGGCGGCAGACTCCTGACCTGCCTCCACCTCCACACGCAGTCCATTGCCGGATTCTCTGTGGGCGATGCCATTCTCGTCCAGAACCGAAACCACCTGCGACGCCGTCTTGGCATCCTCGTAAACGTCCAAAAGCACATATTGTGTCCTGGTGAATATGTAAATCAAAATCACGAATGTAAATATGACAGCTGCAACGATTCCGACAATTGCACTCTTCTGCTTTGTCGTAAAGCGGTTCCACCACTCCAAAATCTTTGCAGGTATCTCCTTAAGCCTGTCAGCCATGATGGTACTCTCCCCTGTATCCTAATGTTCCCATTCCATCCGTACGCAACTTAAATCTGCATCTGCATAATTTCCTTATAGGCGTCCATCAGCTTGTCGCGGATCGCCACCGTATACTGCAGCGCCGTTGATGCCTTTTGAAGAGAAATCATCAGATCATGTGTGTTATCCGTCTCGCCCAGCGCGAACTTGATCTCTTCATCCTCCGCGTCGGACAGATAACTGTTCGTCTTTTTGATATTGTCTACCGCGGACGCGAGAAACGCATCGAAAAGAGTTCCGTCCGTCTTTTCCACTCCGTCGGCAAGTGTACCGGTAAGGGAAGACATGCTGCCGATTCCGGCGGGGTTTAACGATGTTCCGATATTTGTAAGATTGCTCAATCTGGCAATAGAAGATAAATCCATATTCTCTCCTGTCAGGCAATACTGCCCTCATTCGTTATTTTCCGAGTTCCAGGCCCTTGAGCGCCATCGATTTGCTGGCATTAAAGGCTGTTGAGTTGGCTTCATACGCACGGCTGGCATCGATCATGTTGGTCATCTCCGTGATGATATCCACATTCGGATAGGTCACATAACCGTTCTCATCTGCATCGGGGTGAGAGGGATCGTACACCATTTTCATCTCCGTCTTCGTATCTTCCAGGGTTGCGGAAACCTTTACCCCCTGTCCGCTGTATCCGCCGTATCCGTACTTGGTATTGGAAATGTGCTTCATGACATGACTGAAATCGGTCTGCGCACCCTTTTGCTCAAAGGTGACAATCTTGCGCACATAGGGCGTTCCGTCCTCCGTCCTCGTGGTGCTGGCATTCGCCACATTTTCCGAGATCACATCCATGCGATAACGCTGCGCGGTAAGACCCGACGCACTGATGTTAAAGGCTGAAAACATACTCATAGACTATCCCTCCGTTTACTTCATTACCATGCTGAGATTGGCAAATTCCTGACCGATACTCGAAATCAGTCCCTGATATTTCAGCTGGTTTTCGGCCAGCATAACGTTCTCCGTCTCAATATCCACATTGTTGCCGTCCAGACGGTAGGAATAGCCGGAGTAATCCGTATAGGGCACGGGCTGAAGGGATCTGACACCCCGGCTTACCCTTGCAACACTTGCATCCGTGGATTCAAAGCTCCCGCTGTGAAGGGCCTTGGCAAGTTCTGCCTCAAACGCCACATCCTGGCGCTTGTAACCCGGCGTAGTCGCATTTGCGATATTGTTGGAAATTGCTTCGTTGCGCAGCCAGCTTGCGTCAGCCGCCTTCCCGAGTACATTGATATAATCAAAAGCGTTGGTATGAATCATAATAACTCCTTTCCGCACAATACACCCACTCTATTCCATTATAAAGTATTTCTCGAAAAACACAATATCTATTTTGTGTTTTCTTTTTCAAATACACGATCTAGTAGAATCCTCTCGGACAGCCCGCCGGCTGTATCCCTCTTATCGTTTCAAAACTGCCTTCTACGGTTCTGCTTTTCGAAAAACAAAACAGGGATCTACCGTCTCAACGATAAATCCCTTTACAAACGCTATCTGCGCCAAATCCGTTTTCCTTCCCTATGCAGTTATAAAACGCCTATCGTCTCTGATTCTGACGTTTCAACTCCTCAATTTCATCAAACACCACATCATTGAGCACCTTGATGTAGGTTCCCTTCATTCCGGAAGATCTGGACTCAATCACACCCGCACTCTCGAATTTGCGGAGAGCGTTGACAATCACTGACCGGGTGATTCCGACTCTGTCCGCAATCTTACTTGCCACCAGAATGCCCTCCATGCCGCCCAGTTCATCAAAGATGTGGGTGATTGCCTCCATCTCCGAGAACGACAGGGTACCGATCGCAGAACGGACAACCGCAATCTTACGGCTCTCCTCCGCACTCTCTTCATTAACGGCGCGAAGCATCTCCAGCCCGACTACGGTTCCGCCGTACTCACACAGAATAATGTCGTCTATATCGTACTGTTCGTCACACTTGTAGATAAACATTGTACCGAGACGCTCACCGGCAATCTCGATGGGTGCAATAATCGCCTGGAACTTTCTTGTGTCGATATTCTCAAAGCCCAGTGTCTCCAGATTTACATTCTCTTTGGTGGAGAGAATTCCGAGAAGTCGCTCGTTGAGCATGGGATCAATGAATCCGCCCACATTTTCATCGATCAATTCCTCAATCGATTCAATTCCGTCCGATTTTCCGACACCCAGCACCTTCCCCTTGCGGCTGATCACCAGGACATTGGACTTCATGATTTCCCGCATTACCTTACAAATGTCGTTGAAAACCACCTTGCTGGAGTTGTTGTTGTGAAGAAGTTTTCCGATTTTTCTGGTCTTATCCAACAATTGTACACTGCTCATAGATTTCCCCCATACGCTGTCCCCCGGAACAGCAAATGCATACACCAATGAGAATACCATATAAGTTTAGCACAAAAAATTTCAAAATACAATGTACAAACGCAAATTATTTGAAAATTCAGACATTTAATTCTATTCTTTGTCTTTTACTGTTTATTTTCCACATGACCGCAGTTTTCATCCATGCAGACAAGCTTCGCGCCCTTCTCCAGCATGATCCCGCCGCATTGGGGACATTTTGTCGCGGAAGGTCTCTGCCATACCATAAAATCGCAATCCGGATTCGCCATACATCCGTAATATCTTCTGCCCTTTCTCGTCATGCGGATCACGATATCCTGACCGCATTTGGGGCATGCAACACCGATTTTTTCAAAGAAAGGTTTGGTGTTGCGACACTCCGGGAATCCGGGGCAAGCCAGAAAACGACCGTGGGGGCCGTATTTGATCACCATCTGTCTGCCGCATTGATCACACTTCTCATCGGACACCTCATCCGCAATCTTAACCTCATTGAGATTCTTCTCAGCCGCTTTGACAGCTTCATCCAGATCCGGGTACATATTGGCTACGATGGTCTTCCATTTCACGGATCCGTCCGCAACGCCGTCCAGCAAAGCCTCCATGTTTGCGGTGAAGTTGACATCCACAATGCTTGGGAAAGCGTCCTTCATCATGTTGTTAACCGCTTCACCAAGCTCCGTGACAAACAGGTTTTTCCCTTCCTTTGTGATGTAGCGGCGTCCCAGAATTGTGGTGATGGTGGGTGCATAAGTACTGGGACGTCCGATTCCCAATTCCTCCATCGCACGGACTAAGGAGGCTTCTGTGTAATGGGCGGGGGGCTGGGTGAAATGCTGCTTTGCATCAAATGTAAGAAGTTTCAGAACACTGTCCGTGTCGATCGCCTCCGTCAGTACGCTCTCATCCTCTTTATCATCCTCCTGAACATAAACGCTCATAAAACCATCAAACAGCATTCTGGAAGCAGACATGGTAAAAATCTGATCCCGGGCCTGAATCTTTATGGATGTGGTTTCGTACCGGGCATTGCTCATTCGGCTTGCCACAAAGCGCTTCCAGATCAGCTGATAGAGACGGAAAAGATCTCTGGGTAGTTCCTCCTTCAACGAGACGGGAGTCCGCTTCAAATCCGTGGGACGAATGGCCTCGTGGGCATCCTGAATCTTCTGACCGCCTTTTTTCACGGCAATTCCCTCAGCCGCGTAATTCTCCCCATAATTGGACAGAATATAGTCCTTGGCCATGGTTTCCGCTTCGTCGGACACACGGGTGGAGTCCGTTCTCAAATAGGTGATCAGGCCGACAGTGCCCTCTCCTTTGATATCCACGCCCTCATACAGCTGCTGTGCCAGGCGCATGGTCTTCTGGGTTGAGAAATTGAGTACCTTGCTGGCTTCCTGCTGAAGTGTGGAGGTCGTAAAGGGAAGCGCAGGTTTCTTCACTCTCTCGCCCTTCTTTACCTCCGTCACCTTGAAGTCGGCATCCTGAAGGAGCTTTTGAATGTGCTCTGCCTCCCGGGCACAGGCAATCGTCTTCTTGCCTGTGGTATCGCCAAAATACTTTGCGACAACCGGTTTCCTGCCGCCTTTCACCTGAAGCTGTGCGTCCAATGTCCAATACTCCTCAGGGATGAAGGCGTTGATCTCATCCTCTCTGTCACACACAATGCGCAGGGCAACGGACTGAACGCGCCCTGCACTTAAACCGCGCTTGATCTTGGCCCACAGCACGGGAGAAATGCGATATCCCACCATGCGGTCAAGCACACGGCGTGCCTGTTGCGCATCGACCAGATTCATATCGATCTCGCGCGCATTTTTCAGGGATTCTTTCACGGCATTTTTGGTGATCTCATTGAATGTGATCCGATAAACCTTTTTCTCATCCAATTTCAGCGCGGCACACAGGTGCCAGGAAATGGCTTCTCCCTCCCGGTCAGGGTCCGTTGCAAGATAAACTTTGTCTGCTTTTTTCACTTCCTTGCGAAGTGAGGCCAGCAGATCTCCCTTTCCGCGTATCGTAATATATTTCGGTTCGAAATCATGCTCTACATCAATTCCCATCTGGCTTCTGGGCAGATCGCGCACATGACCGTTGCTGGCTGCAACCGTATAATTCGCTCCCAGAAATTTCTTGATGGTCTTCACCTTTGCAGGTGACTCCACGATCACTAAATACTTTGCCATGTGATTTCCCCTTACCGTGTTCTAAGTTTCTACTATAATATAAGATCAGCA
>CAMAGI010000045.1 GCA_945833775.1 uncultured Lachnospiraceae bacterium | reverse complement strand
ACGGAGGAACCCCTGATCGAGACCATGGATAAGCTGAAAGCAGTCTTTCGGTTTATCGGCACCATCAACTGGGAGGCGGTGATTGTCGGTGCGGTTTGCCTTGCCATCTTAATCCTGTGGCCCATGCTTCCCGGATTCTTTAAGAAGATTCCTCCTTCACTGATTGCGGTTCTTGCGGGAATTCTGATGGTTGGCGGACTGGATATGAGAGTGAACACCATCGGCGACCTGTACACGATATCCAACAGCCTTCCGACGTTTCACTTCCCTGCGATCAATCTCAACACGATTCGAACGCTGTTTCCGGATGCCATTACGATCGCTGTACTTGCGGCAATCGAATCCCTTCTTTCCTGCGTGGTTGCGGACAGTATGGTGAATTCCAGACATCGCTCCAACATGGAACTGATTGCCCAGGGAGCCGGAAACATTGCATCTGCATTGTTCGGCGGAATTCCGGCAACGGGTGCCATCGCAAGAACTGCCGCCAATGTAAAAAACGGCGGGCGCACTCCTGTAGCAGGTATGGTGCATGCAGTCACCCTGCTTTTGATTCTGGTGATTCTGATGCCCTATGCGGCATTGATTCCCATGCCCACCATTGCGGCAATCCTGTTCATGGTTGCTTATAATATGTCGGAGTGGAGACATTTTCTGAAACTCTGCAAAACCGCGCCGAAGAGTGATATAGCGGTACTTGTGGTGACCTTTGTGCTCACCGTTGTGTTTGATCTGGTAATTGCAATCGAGGTCGGCATGATTGCTGCGGCAATCCTGTTCATGAAGCGCATGAGCGATGTGACGGAAGTGGAGGGCTGGAAGTACCGACAGGATGTGGATGAGGAGAATGATCAGGACAGTATCTCCCTCCGCGAGGTTCCGGGGAACACAGTGGTATATGAGATGAGCGGTCCTCTGTTTTTCGGCGTAGCGGATAAACTTCTTCAGATCAAGCTGCACGAAAAAATCAATTGTCTCATTCTGCGCATGCGAAGTGTAAGCGCCATTGATGCAACCGCAATGCGCAATCTGGAGAGCCTGCAGGAACAGTGTGAAAAATATCACGTAACCATGGTACTTTCCCATGTCAATGAACAGCCCATGAAGGTGATGAAGAAAGCGGGCTTTGTCGAGAGGGTTGGCAAAGAGAATTTCTGTGCACATATTGATGATGCATTAAAACGTGCTCAAGATTTACAATAACAATATTTTGTGGTATGATATGAAGCGGATGCGCAGACCTTGTGCATCCGCTTCATTCGTATACACAAAGGAACAGGGGTAATAAAAGTGGCGGAATTAACTCCCATGATGCAGCAATATATGGAGACCAAGAAGCAGTACCAGGATTGTATCCTGTTTTACCGGCTTGGTGACTTCTATGAGATGTTTTTTGAGGATGCGAAGGTGGCATCCAAGGAACTGGAACTGACTCTGACGGGAAGAGCCTGTGGGCTGGAAGAGCGTGCACCCATGTGCGGGGTGCCTTATCACGCGGTGGAGGGATACCTTACCAAGCTTGTGAGTCGCGGGTATAAGGTGGCGATTTGTGAGCAGCTGGAGGATCCTGCGCTGGCAAAGGGACTGGTCAAGCGGGATGTCATCCGGATTGTGACACCGGGAACCAACCTGAATATGCAGTCTCTGGAGGAGTCGCGCAACAATTTCCTCATGTGCGTGACCTATACGCCGGGCGGAATCGGCATTTCTGCGGCAGATGTAACTACCGGTGATTACTATGTGACGGAAGTGGAAGATTTAAAGAAGCTGATGGACGAGTTGATGAAGTATGAGCCATCGGAGATCATATGTAACGATGCTTTTCTGGTCAGTGGAATGGACATTGCGGATCTGCGCGGCAGGCTTCACATTTCGGTAAATGCACTGGAAGCCCACATGTTTGACGATGAGAGCTGTAAACGGACACTGATGAAGCATTTCAAGGTGAAAACCCTGATCGGTCTCGGAATTGATGATTTTCCCACAGGAATGCTGGCTGCAGGAGCACTTTTGCAGTATCTTTATGACACCCAGAAGACACAGTTGGAGCACTTTACCCACATTACACCCTATCTAACCAGTAAGTATATGCTTCTGGACAGCTCCACCAGACGCAATCTGGAGCTGACGGAAACACTCCGGGAAAAACAAAAGAGAGGATCCCTTCTGTGGGTGCTTGACAAAACCAGAACAGCCATGGGAGCAAGACTGCTCCGCAGCATGATTGAACAGCCCCTCATCGAGAAGGGAGCGATTGAGAAACGGCTGGATGCGATTGAAGAGTTGAACAAAGACAGTGTGTCCAGGGATGAGATACGGGAGTATTTAAATCCCATCTATGATCTTGAGAGACTTTTGTCGAAGGTAACCTATAAAACGGCAAATCCCAGGGACCTGATTGCATTTCGCGGTTCCCTTGAGATGCTTCCCTCCATCAAGGCTGTGCTTGCGAACTTTGCAAAGGAGGAACTTGTGGGGATTGCACAGGAGATGGAAGGACTGGAGGATATTTACCAGTTGATTCTGCAATCCATCGAGGAGGATCCCCCGATTACGATCCGTGAGGGAGGGATCATCAAGGACGGATTTGATGAGACCATCGATCGGCTCAGAAGTGCAAAGAGGGACGGCAAAAAATGGCTTGCCGAGTTGGAGGAACAGGACAGAGAGCGCACGGGTATCAAGAATCTGCGCATCAAATACAATAAAGTTTTCGGGTACTATTTTGAGGTGACCAATTCCTATAAGGATCTGGTTCCCGAGGATTACGTGCGCAAACAAACCCTCTCCGGTGCGGAGCGCTATACAACACCGCGCTTAAAAGAACTGGAGGACACGATTTTAAACGCAGAGGACAAGCTGCAGGCTCTGGAATATGATCTGTTCTGCAAAATCCGGGATTCCATCGCCATGGAAATCGAGCGCATTCAGAAAACTGCCAAGGCGGTGGCACGGCTGGATGTCTATGCATCCCTTTCCCTGGTTGCGGAGCGCAACCGTTATGTCCGCCCGAAATTGAATGAGAAGGGAGTCATTGATATAAAGGACGGAAGACATCCGGTTGTGGAACAGATGATTACCAATGATCTGTTTATCGCAAACGATACCTTCCTCGACAATGCAAACCATGCAATCAGTGTGATTACAGGACCGAATATGGCCGGAAAGTCAACCTATATGCGCCAGTCTGCGCTGATCGTACTGATGGCGCAGATCGGTTCGTTTGTGCCGGCCAAGAGTGCCAACGTGGGAATTGTGGACCGCATATTTACCCGTGTAGGTGCATCGGATGACCTGGCAAGCGGGCAGTCAACTTTCATGGTGGAGATGAACGAAGTCGCCAATATTCTGCGAAACGCAACCTCAAACAGCCTGTTGATTCTGGATGAAATCGGTCGCGGGACCTCCACCTTCGACGGATTATCCATCGCCTGGGCGGTGATTGAACATATCAGTAATCGAAAGCTCCTGGGGGCAAAGACGCTGTTTGCAACCCATTACCACGAACTTACGGAGCTGGAAGGCAAGATGGGTAATGTCAACAATTATTGTATAGCCGTAAAGGAATGCGGAGATGATATTGTGTTCCTGCGAAAGATTGTAAAGGGCGGCGCGGATCGAAGCTACGGTATTCAAGTGGCGAAGCTTGCGGGTGTTCCGGATATGGTCATTGATCGCGCGAAGGAGATTGCGAAGCAGCTTTCCGACAACGATATTATGGAAAAGGTACAGAGTATCGCGGTGGACACAAAGACAGAAGGAAAAGCCAGAAAAGCTCCTGTCTATGACGAAGTGGATTTGGCCCAGATCTCGCTGTTTGACACGGTGACGGACGAGGACGTGTTGAAGGAACTGATGGAAATCGAGGTGACAACACTCACGCCTCTGGATGCACTGAATACACTTTACCGATTGCAGAACAAGCTGAAAAACAGATGGAACGGAATGTAGACGAAAGGAGATATCATGAAATTTGAATTTGAGACGATGGAGGAAAAGAGAATCCCGAAGTTTAAGGGTGGAGAGGGAGACTTTATCGCCAGAATGTATACGGATGAAGCGGGTAAGATTATCAAGGGGAGACTCAATCCCGGCTCCAGTATCGGTATGCATGTCCATGATACCGGAAGTGAAATCATCTATATTCTCAAGGGGAACGGCAAGTGTCTCTATGATGATGCGGTGGAGAGCCTAAAGGAAGGTGATTGTCATTATTGTCCCAGGGAACATAGACACAGTCTGATCAACGACGGCGACCAGGATCTGGTATTTTTCGCGGTAGTGACGGAACAATAGAAAGGAAATCCAAGATGCAGATACATATTCTGGATTCTGAGACAATTGACAAAATCGCCGCCGGTGAGGTGGTTGAACGCCCCGCAAGCGTGGTGAAGGAGCTTGTGGAAAACGCTATCGATGCCGGTGCGGACGCGATTACCGTGGAGGCTAAGGACGGCGGCATTTCGTTTATACGCGTGACCGATAACGGGTGCGGTATGGAAAAAGAGCAGATTCCCACGGCGTTTCTTCGTCATGCCACGAGTAAGATTGAAAACGCGGACGATCTTGCGAGAATTGCCAGTCTTGGATTCCGTGGCGAGGCGCTTTCCAGCATTGCTGCAGTTTCCCGGGTGGAACTGATCACCAAACCAAAACACTGCTTAACCGGCACCCGGATTGTGATGGAGGGAGCTGTGGCAAAGGGGATGGAGGAGATTGGTGCACCTGACGGTACCACCTTTTTGATGCGGAATCTGTTCTACAATACACCGGTTCGCCGCAAATTCCTCAAACAACCTGCCACCGAGGGGAGCTATATTGCGGAACTGATGGAACACATGGCCCTGTCCAGACCGGATATCTCCTTCAAATTTATCCTGGGCAGTCAGACCAGATTTCATACCTCCGGAAACGGCGATTTAAAGGAAGTGATTTACCGGATTTACGGACGGGATGTGGCAGGTTCACTTGTACCGGTCTCCTGTGAAAAGAACGGTATCCGTCTGGAGGGGTATCTTGGGAAACCGATTATGGTCCGCTCAAACCGTAACTTTGAGATTTACTTTATCAACGGAAGGTTTATTAAGAGTACGTTACTTGCCAGGGCGATCGAGGAAGGGTATAAGGAGTATCTGATGCAGCACAAATTCCCGTTCTGTGTACTGCATTTTTCGCTGGATCCTGCGCGGGTGGATGTGAATGTTCATCCCACCAAGATGGATGTGCGTTTTTCGGACGCGGCAACCATGGCCAATACGATTGCCGACATGGTGCGCGAAGCCTTACAGAAGCGGGAAATGATACCGGAATTTACGCTGGAGGATGAGCATGAAACGGCTCAGAATGCCTGCAAAAAAGGTGGAGACGGAAGAAAACTGCACACACCCGAAGCCTTTGAAACACAGAGGACACGGGAATATCGTCTGATGGAGGAGACACGCTTTGACGGGGTCAGTGAATCCCACGAGAGCCGGGATTTCTCCGAAAATCCGGTGTGGGCCAGAGTAAAGGAAAAGACCCCTCCACAGGAAGTGGAAAATGATGTCACAAATCCGTCCCGGGAAGAACCGTTTTTCCTGGAACCACCCGATCAGCCCGATCCCGTGACACCGGTGACAGCCGAGCCGATACGGGAAGAGGTTGCAGTGGTAGCGGAGCAACGCACTCTTTTTGAGGAGAAGATTCTGACAGCGGATCACCGGATGCGGTTTCGCGTGATCGGACAGGTCTTTGATACATACTGGATGATCCAGTATGAAGATAAATTTATGATTGTGGATCAACATGCTGCCCATGAGAAGGTGAAATACGAACGCATGATGAAGCACTTTCGCGAGCATACAATTGCTTCGCAGCTGTTGATGCCGCCCATTGTGGTAAGCTTAAGTGGCAAAGAAGAGGGAATCCTGAGCGAGTACAGGGATGTGTTTGAGAGACTGGGCTTTGAAATCGAGAGCTTTGGCGGAAATGAATATTCGATACGGAGCGTTCCTGTTGAACTTTACGGCTGTGGAGAACGGGAATTGTTCCTTGCGGTCCTGGATGAACTCGCCGACGGTGGAAACCGGGGGAGTATGAAAGCGATTGAAGAAAAGATCGCATCGATGTCCTGTAAAGCCGCAGTGAAAGGGAACAACCGATTGAGTGAGGCGGAGGCGGAAAAGCTGATCGATGAACTGTTGACCCTAGACAATCCCTATAATTGCCCTCATGGCAGGCCGACCGTCATCGTTATGAGCAAGTATGAGCTGGAGAAAAAGTTTAAGCGGATTGTTTGAGCCAAAAACGGTAGAAAAGGAATAAAGATATGCAAAAACCGAAAATGATCATATTGACCGGCCCTACCGCTGTGGGGAAAACAAAGCTTTCGATTGCCCTTGCAAAAAGTGTAAACGGAGAGATCATCTCCGCAGATTCCATGCAGGTATACCGGGGGATGGACATCGGGTCCGCCAAGATTACCCGAGAGGAAATGCAGGGCGTGCCGCATCACTTGATCGATGTGCTGGATCCTACGGAAGATTTCAATGTCGTTATTTTTCAGCGTATGTGCAGGGAATGTATCCGTGAAATCTATAAGCGGGGACATCTCCCCATTCTGGTGGGCGGTACCGGTTTTTACATTCAGGCGGTATTGCGGGAAATTGATTTTACGGAAAATCAGGAAAACAGTGAATATCGGAAAACCCTACAGACAATCGCACAGACACAGGGAGCGGAGTACCTGCATGAGCGATTAAGAACCGTGGATCCGGAGTCTGCGGATGCAATTCCTGCGGGGAATGTGAAACGTGTGATCCGCGCTCTGGAATATTATGAAATGACGGGTGAGCGCATCTCTGTACACAATGCCAGAGAGCGGGAGCGTGAGAATGCTTACGATGCCTGTTATTTCGTCCTGACAGATGATCGGGACAAGCTCTACGCAAGAATCAATCAGCGTGTGGACAGGATGCTGGAGGAAGGGCTGGTCGCCGAAGTGGAGAAACTGCGTCAAATGGGATGCTTAAGAGGGCAGACAGCTATGCAGGGGCTGGGGTACAAGGAGATTCTGGATTACCTGGAGGGAAGCTTAAGCTTACCCGATGCGGTGAGCCGAATTAAGCGGGATACCAGACATTTTGCCAAAAGACAGTTGACCTGGTTTCGCAGGGAACCGGATGTCATCTGGGTGGACAGACAGAGCTTTTCGGAGGAAGAGCAGGATGCAGAAATCTTGTCATTTCTGCTGAAGAAGCTATCGGAACGAGGAATAACAGCTGCCGGTGAAATGGTCAAATAATGAGAAAGAGAATGGAATGAGTCAGATGATGGAACAGAAATGTACAACAAAGCAGATGTACACTGAAATGGGAATCTCCGAAGAAGTATATGAATACGGAAGAAGGATTTTGGAACAACTAAAGGTGCGGTTTGATGAGATTGACGGGGTTGCTGAGTTCAATCAGCTGAAGGTTTTGAAAGCCATGCAGGAATGCCAGGTGAGTGAGGCGTGTCTTTTGGGAACCACCGGATATGGGTATAACGATCTGGGCCGCGATACCCTGGAAAGTGTATACGCGAAAGTATTTCATACGGAGGATGCGTTGGTTCGCCCCCAGATCACCTGCGGCACTCACGCTCTCGCGTTGGCGCTGATGAGCAATCTGCGTCCCGGGGACGAACTGCTCTCTCCGGTAGGAAAGCCCTACGATACCCTGGAGGAAGTAATCGGCATTCGCCCCTCCAAAGGGTCTTTGGCCGAGTATGGAGTTACGTACCGCCAGGTGGATCTTTTGCCGGATGGCACTTTCGATTATGAAAACATCAAAAAGGCCATCAACGATAAGACACGTATGGTGACGATTCAACGGTCCAAAGGATACCAGACCAGACCTACGCTATCCGTTGACCGCATCGGGGAGCTGATTGCTTTTATTAAGCAGATCAAACCGGAAGTTATCTGTATGGTGGATAACTGTTACGGTGAGTTTGTAGAGACAAAGGAACCCTCCGATGCAGGTGCGGATCTGGTGGTCGGCTCCCTCATTAAGAACCCGGGCGGCGGGCTGGCGCCCATCGGCGGATATATCGTCGGCAGAAAGGAATGTGTGGAAAATGCGGCGTATCGCCTTACCAGTCCGGGACTGGGAAAGGAGGTCGGTGCGTCCCTTGGGATCCTGTCACAGTTTTACCAGGGATTTTTTCAGGCTCCTACGGTTACGGCAGCCGCACTAAAAGGTGCCATCTTTGCGGCCAATATCTATGAGAGCCTGGGATTCTCGGTGGTCCCCGACAGCCGGGAGAGCAGACATGATATTATCCAGGCAGTTACGTTCGGAACACCTGAGGGGGTCATTGCCTTCTGCGAGGGCATTCAGGCGGCAGCACCGGTTGACAGTCATGTGACCCCGGAGCCCTGGGATATGCCGGGATACGATGCAAAGGTTATTATGGCAGCCGGTGCCTTTGTCTCGGGATCGTCCATCGAGCTTTCCGCTGACGGACCGATTAAGGAACCTTATGCGGTCTATTTTCAGGGAGGACTTACCTGGCCGCATGCCAAATTCGGCATTCTGAAGTCTCTGCAGACATTGTGTGACAAGCGGGTAATCACTCTGTAAAATGTCAAATTGTGTTGAAAAATTCATAAATTTCATTCATGATTTTTGTATACAGTTTATCGGTTTTGTGATAGTATAAAATTATCCTTCTTTTGGCAGAGAGGATATGGAGACTACAAAAGAAAGAGGAAAAAGTATTGAAAAGAGTAAATTGGGTACTGGTACTTTTGGTATTGATCGGTCTTGTGATCGGCAGCCTGATCGGAGCTTACTTCAGCAACACCTTTTTGAGCTACGGACAGCAGTTCGGACTGACCAATCCGGTGGAGTTGAACATGGGATTTGTGGTGCTGACCTTCGGACTGCGGTTTCATATCAACATTGCCAGTGTACTCGGTGTGGTTATCGCATTTGTGGTTTATCGATTCATCCGTTAAGCCAAAAGGACTCCTGTGCATCGGAGAAGGCAGAGGAGGAATATGCAGAAAATCCAAATATCATCGCAGGATCAACCCTACGAAAAGTTCCTGCGAATCGGGCCCCAGAGCCTTTCCGAGAGGGAGCTCCTTGCCATTATCCTTCGTACCGGAACGCGGGATGCCAGTGCTCTGGAGTTGGCGGAGCAGGTGCTTATGCTGGCACGCTATCCGCGGGAAGGATTACTCGGATTGTATGACGTAAGTCTGAATGAACTTATGGCAATCCGGGGGATCGGAACGGTTAAGGCAGTGAAGTTAAAATGTCTGGCTGAGCTTGCAATGCGGATCAATACGGCAACAGCCAGGGAGGGGTTGACCTTTGATAATTCTGCCAGTGTAGCCGCCTACTATATGGAGCGGCTCAGACATTTGGATACGGAGCAGACAATTTTGGCCTGCCTGGATTCGAAGGGACAATTGATCGCAGAGCGTAGACTTTCCAGCGGAAGTGTACGCACCTGCGTGGTTTCACCCAGAGAGGTTTTTCTGGAGGCACTGCAGCAAAGAGCAGTGAATTTCATATTGCTTCACAATCACCCCAGCGGAGATCCCACTCCCAGCGCGGCGGACAGGCGTCTGACACAGGACATTCGGTCCATGGGAGAGAAACTGGAACTCTATCTGCTGGATCACATCATTATCGGAGACAGAGATTATTTCAGCTTTCGTGAGGAGGACTGGCAGGTTGGGCAGGAGCGATAGTATACGTCAAGAAAGGGGCTGTTAAATTGGCTAACAACGCATTCGGTATTGATCTCGGTACCAGTAATATTAAGATCTACAGCAGAAACGATGACAAGATCATGGTTCAGAAGAACATGATCGCGATTGAGAATAAGAACACTCTGTTCGCCTATGGGGACTCTGCTTTTGAAATGTATGAGAAAGCACCCGGTAATATTCATATTTCCTACCCCTTATCCAATGGCGTAATTGCGGATATCAAGAATATGGAAACCCTGATCCGCTATTTCATTTCCGATCTTCAAGGCAACAATGCCAAACCGGCTGACTTCTATATTGCTGTACCGACGGATGTGACGGAGGTTGAAAAAAGAGCGTTCTACGATCTGATTAAGAACGCAGGTGTGAAAGCGCGCAGAATCATGGTCGTTGAGAAAGCCGTAGCCGACGGACTCGGACTGGATATCGACGTCAAAAATTCGCAGGGTGTGCTGGTGGTAAATGTTGGATATGAAACTACAGAAATATCCATTCTTTCCCTGGGCGGAATCGTGTTGAGCCGCCTGATCAAGGTCGGCGGATTAAAGTTTGACGAGGCAATCCGCGCGGCAGTCAGAAGAGAGTTCTCCCTGATCATCGGGGGAAAGACAGCGGAGAGTGTGAAGATTGCACTGACAGACTTAGAAGAACAGGCCAAGGGTGCGGTTGTATACGGACGCGATATTGTTAAGGGACTTCCCGTGGAGCGTGAGATCCCGACAAAGCTTGTGGAAGAATCTTTGGAGGAACACTTTAACACCATTATCGACAATGTGAAGGTTATTTTGGAGAGAACACCGCCGGAGTTGGCAGCGGATATCTACAGGCACGGCATCTATCTCACCGGAGGGGCTTCTCTGGTAAGTCATCTTGCACAGCGCCTGGCAACCGGAACAGGTTTGAAGGTCAATGTATCGGACAACTCTGTAACCAGTGTATGCATGGGATTGGCAAAAATTATCAAGGATGACAACTATAAATCCGTAGCGTATGCAATTGAAGGGATGAGTAAATGAGCCCAGTTATAAAGAAAAAGGGGGAGAGATTTACTTTACCGAGTAAATATCTCCTCTTTATTTTAACGTTTATCTGTACGGTAATGATGCTGGTTACTTTTGGAACGGATGCTTTTGACGGACCGTTAAATTCGGCATTCGGGTATGTGATCGTTCCGTTTCAAAAGGGAATCAGCAATGTCGGCAGCTGGTTGTCCAATCGATCCGACGAACTGGTTCAGATTCGCAGCCTTTTGGAGGAAAATGAGAGGCTGAAGGAACAGATTGCCGTACTGACCGAAGAGAATACGCTTCTTCAACAGGATAAATATGAGTTGAACAGTTTGCGTCAGCTGATGAAGTTGAGCGATCGCTACGATGAGTATGAGAAGGTTGGTGCGCGTATCATCAGCCGGGATGCCGGAAACTGGTATTCCACCTTCATCATTGACAAAGGGGAACAGGACGGACTGAGTGTGGACATGAATGTGATCGCCGGGGGAGGTTTGGTTGGCAGGATTACCTCAATCGGTCCGAATTGGGCAAGAGTGACGGCTGTCATATCGGACAACACCAATGTCAGTGCCATGACTCTGGCTACACAGGATAATCTGATTGTTTCCGGGGACCTGAAAATGATGAGCAAGGGCGTGATCAGCTTCAGCCAGCTGGTGGACAGCAATGGTGCTGTCCAGGAGGGGGACAAGATTGTCACGTCCGATATCAGCGATAAATATCTGCCCAATATCCTGATCGGCTATATTCATACGATTAACAGGGATGCCAATAACATCACAAAATCCGGTTACATAACTCCGGCGGTGGATTTCGAGCATTTGAGTGAAGTTCTTGTGATAACGGACCTGAAACAACAGGTGGAGGAGTAGGGTTGAGAAAATTTGTTGTTGCGATCATGATCGTAATCTGCTTCTTGTTGCAGAGTACGGTTTTTACGGCTCTGAATATCGGCGGGATCGTTCCCAACCTGATGATTATTCTGACGGCCTCCGTTGGTTTTATGCGCGGAGAACAGGAGGGACTTATCATCGGCTTTGTATGCGGCCTTTTGTGGGACGTGTTCTATGGGGATTTCCTGGGTTTTTATGCAATGGTTCTCATGTATATCGGATTTTTAAACGGGAAGTTTTCCAGAAGCTTTTACCCCGAGGACATCAAGCTTCCCATTGCTCTGATCATTGTGAGCGATCTTACTTTCGGAGTTCTTTGTTACGGGATTTCGTTTTTGCTCAGAGGAAAATTTGACTTTACCTATTACCTCTTGCGGGTGATTCTGCCGGAGGCTTTGTATACAACTGTGATAACGTTGTTTTTATATCCCTTGATTTTAAAGATTAACAACGCTCTGGAAGCAAGGGAAAGAAGGAGTGCGCAAAAATTTGTTTGACGAGATACGGGACCATATTATCAACATCATAACAAGTCGACTGACACTGTTGGCGATTGTATTTGCTGTTTTGGGAGGAATCCTGGTCTATCGGTGCTTTGATCTTCAGATTGTTCATGGGGAGGAATACCTTGAGGATTTTATTCTGGAGACAGAGAAAACCAGGGACATTTCCAGCACCAGAGGAAACATATTTGACCGCAACGGGAATCTGCTGGCGTATAATAAACTGGCATATTCCGTCAAAATTGAAGATGTCTTTGAGTCCGGCAAAAAGAAAAACAATAATCTCAATGCAACCGTGTACAAGCTGATCAAGATGATTGAGAAGAACGGAGACATTGTTAATTCGGATTTCAAGGTCTATATCGATGAAGACGGTGAGTTTGCCTATTCTGTGGAAGGCACTAGTCTTCTTCGGTTTCTTGCTGATGTCTATGGTTATGCAACAATTGACATGCTTTCCGACGAGGAAAGGGCGACTACTGCGGCAGAATTGGTGGATCATCTGAGCCGTGCCAGCGGTAAGGGAACCTGTTTTGGAATCGGGGATTATGCGGACCCGGAGGATAAGGATAGTGAATTTATTCCGGGCAAGGGATATTCTAAGGAGGACTGGCTGAAGATTGTGTCTGTACGCTATGCCATGAATTTGACCTCCTTCCGCAAATACATCGGAACCACGGTTGCTACCAATGTGAGTGATAAAACGGTTGCGGTGATCATGGAAAATTCCGAGGAACTGCCCGGAGTGAGTATTGAGGAGGATACGATCCGCTGCTATGTGGACAGCCAATACTTTGCCCATGTGCTGGGCTACACCGGAAAGATTTCCTCCGACGAGCTGACAGAGCTAAACGCTGCTCTTGAGGAGAATGGCAAAGAACCCACCTACAATATCAACGATGTGGTCGGTAAGGGCGGTATTGAGGCCTATATGGAGACAACCCTGCAGGGACAAAAAGGGCAGGAGAAGGTGATAGTAAATAACACCGGGCGCGTTATGAGCGTTATCTCCAGTACGCCTGCAAAGTCCGGAAGTGATGTGTATCTGACGATTGATAAGGATCTTACGGAAGCAGTCTATAAGATCACGGAACAGAAACTGGCAGGACTTGTGTACAGTAAAATTATCAATGCCAAGGAATACAGGGCATCCGAAAATTCCAACAGCTCTGACATTAAAATACCAATTTACGACGTCTATTTTGCTACCATCAACAACAGTATTATCGATCTGAAGCATTTTACCGCAGAGGATGCGGGAGAGACCGAAAAAGCGGTATACGAAGCATACCTTCAGTATAAGGAACAGGTCTATGAAAAGCTTTTGTACGAGCTGACGGAAGGACAGACACCCTACAATAAAATGAAAAAAGAATACCAGGTGTATCAGAGTAACATCATCTCCCTCCTTCGCAAAAACGGCGTGATCATGATCGAAGCGGTGAAGGAGGATGATCCGGTCCAGGTTGCCTGGGCCACGGATGAGACCATCTCCATGAAAGAGTATCTCACCTATTGTATCGCACAGAATTGGATCGATGTAAGTAAGCTGGATCTGGATGACAAATACTCGGATTCGACAGAAATCTATGAAAAACTGTTGGACTACATCATCGATGTGGTGGATCGCAATACCGATCAACAGAAGAAGTTCTACAAGTATATGCTGTTAAACGATGTGATTTCCGGGAAGCAGATCTGTAAGATTCTCTGTGAGCAGGGGGACATTGAAATTTCAATAGAGGATGAGGAGGCTTTGTATGCCGGTAAGCTAAGTCCCTACAACTTTATGCTCAACCGCATACAGAACCTGGATATTACTCCTGCACAGCTGGCACTGGATCCCTGCAATGCTTCCGTTGTGATTGTGGATCCCAATAACGGAGATGTTCTGGCTATGGTATCTTACCCGGGCTATGACAATAACAAGATGGCGAATTCGGTGGATTCCGAATACTATGCCAAGCTGATGGCAGACAAATCAAAACCGCTTTACAATTATGCGACGCAGAATAAAGCCGCGCCCGGTTCCACCTTCAAAATCGTGTCCGCGACTGCAGGCTTGTTGGAGAATGTCATTGATCTGAAGGAGAAAGTAAATTGCACCGGACTTTTCGAATCCATTGTCCCGTCTCCCAGATGCTGGAAGTCCTACGGACATGGAAACGAGATTGTTGCAACGGCCATCCGGGATTCCTGCAACTACTTTTTCTATGAGGTGGGATATCGTCTGTCGACCACAACGGGGGTATACAATGCCACTGCCGGCTTGAATACTCTTCACAAATATGCGGACATGTATGGACTGGCTGATAAATCCGGCGTTGAAATTGCGGAGGAGTCTCCCGATGTATCGGATATGGACCCGGTTCGTTCCGCCATCGGACAGGGTACCAACAGTTATACAACTGTGGGGCTTGCCCGTTATGTTGCGACCATCGCAAACAGTGGCACATGCTACAATCTGACGCTTTTGGATCGCGTGACGGATTCGGAAGGACGGACACTTCAGGAATTTGAAACGGATGTGCGAAACACCATCGAACTGCCCCAGGAGTATTGGAATGCTTTCCACACGGGAATGCGAAATGTGGTGGTGAATAAATCATATTTCAGCAATCTGGCGGTAAATGCGGCGGGAAAAACCGGTACTGCTGAGCAGAGTAAATCCAGACCGAACCACGCGCTCTTTATCTGCTATGCCCCTTATGAACAACCGGAGCTGGCGATTGCAACGAGAATTCCTTTCGGTTATTCGTCCGACTATGCCGCACAGCTGACCAGGGATATTATCAAGTATTATTATGGTTTGATTGAAGTGGATGATCTTGTGGACGGTAAGGCAGATGCACCGGATGAGGGTATTTCCAATGAAATGTAGGAGGGAGAGTTGTGAAAGCTTATGAAAGAAGCAGTGATCATCAAAAGTTATCCCAACGGTATTGCTCTTCATTTGAATGATGCGCTTGACTTTGAGGAAATCCTGAAAGAGGTTGAACAGAAGTTTACCCAGGCCAGGGGATTTTTCGGAAAGGCAAATCTGGCACTCTCGATTGAAGATCGCGTACTCACGCCGGTGGAGGAGATCCGTGTGCTCGATACGATACGTAAATGCAGCAACATCAACATTATCTGCATTGTGGGACATGATGAAGAGAAGAACAAGAACTATATAAAGGCTCTTCAGCAGACGGAAAAACGCCTCACCGGAGGTGATGAGGGTCAGTTTTATAAGGGATCGCTCAAGGACGGTGATGTGATTGAGACCGAGAACAGTCTGATTATTCTGGGAGATGTCTATCCCGGATGTGCAGTCATATCTGCCCGAAATATCATCGTATTGGGCGGCTTATACGGCGAGGCTTACGCCGGAGGAAACGGAAGTGATAAAGCCTTTGTGGTAGCGCTTGAAATGGAGCCGGAAAGATTAAAAATCGGCGATTTCAAATATAAA
>CAMAGI010000044.1 GCA_945833775.1 uncultured Lachnospiraceae bacterium | reverse complement strand
ACTCTATAATGCCGAATATATGAAAAATGTTTATTCTGTCTGCGGCATGAAGCAGTTGCAGCCCGATTTAAAGCTGAATATGGATTTTACCGCCCAAACCGTTCATTGTCCCGCAGGCTTTGCGAATCATTCTTTTCATCTGATTACCCCCATCTGCGAAGCCGACTATATTATCAATATCTGTAAGCTGAAAACCCATGCCATGACCGGCTATTCCGGAGGAATCAAGAATCTGTTCGGTACCATTCCGGGACTGGAGAAGCCACAGATGCATTATCGCTGGCCGGCTATTGAGGATTTTTCCAGAATGCTGGTTGAGCTTGCACAGGTGGTAAATCCCCAGCTGACCATTATTGATGCCATTGATGCCATGGAAGGCAACGGCCCGACCGGCGGCACTTCCCATCCGCTGCACATGTTGCTTGCTTCCAAAGACATGTACACGCAGGATTACTTTGCAGCAGGCCTGATGGGGCTTGATCCGATGAAAATCGTCATGATCCGTCAGGCAGTGGAAGCAGGACTGGCTGCACCCGATACGATGATGCTCACCGGGGATCCGATTCCCGACAACCTGACTCCTTTTTGCCAGCCGGATACACAAAAATTGGACTTTGCAGGCTCACTGCCCGGATTTTTACAGAAGCCCTTTACATGGATAGCGGGAAAACTCCTAAAATCCTATCCCCAGCTGAATAAATCGCTTTGTGTGGGCTGCGGGAAGTGCGCTGAGAGCTGTCCTGCGCACATCATAACCATAAAAGATAAAAAGGCGCATTTTCAGAAAAAGGGCTGCATCTCCTGTTTCTGCTGCCAGGAGATGTGCCCTATGAAAGCTATCAGTGTCAGGAAAGCCCTTTAATCTGTTTTTCAGGTGTGTGTCGGCATGCCTTCACTTACCTGTAATTTCCTTTGCTGTCAAACCATTTTTTTACGGTCTCATATGCCAGCTTCGGTCGTCGGTACTCATCCACAATGCCCTTATTGTTCATGGTGCGCGGACGTTTATCAAACCAGCTGTCGCAGACCCTCACATCGCAGAACTGCCAGACATAGATACCACTGCAGCCCTTCTGTTCAAAGATAGCGCCAATCTGTTCATTCAAGGCATCAGCCTGATATTCCTCCGACCATTTCACATGAGTCGGCGTGCGATACCCGTATATGGCACCGGCTCCTGTCTCCGTAATCAGGAAGGGCTTGCCGCTTCCTTCCGTATCCGTTTGTATCCAGTCATACAGGTCACTCAGATACTCCTTTACCGGTGTGTCATGATACCACTTCGGGTATATATTATAGGAAACCACTTCCGGATAACCGAAGCAAATATCCGTTTTGAACTGACAGCTTGCCGAAGAACGGAGGCGTGAAGTGTCAAGCTTACGTATCAGTGCATACTGCGCCTCATAACATTTCCTGCCGTATTCCGTATGGCTGGCACATTCATTCAGAATGCCCCAGATATAGATGGACGGATGATTGTAGTGGGACGTAATCATCTCCCGGATACAATCCTCACACTGCTGTTCAAAGTGAGGATTCCTCATATCTTCCTCTGACAGACCTCTGGCATGGTTTTCCTCCCATACAAGAATACCCTGCTCGTCGCACAAATCCAGAAAAATTTCGTCGTTGGGATAATGAGAGGTCCGGATGGAATTGGCACCCAGATCTTTTGCCAGTGCAAGATCATATTGGATTGCGGAAAACGGCAGCGCACATCCGAACTGCGGATGATCCTCATGACGGCAAAATCCCTTGATAAACAATTTTCTGCCGTTTAGAAGAATATCCTTACCCTCAGTTTTTACCTGACGGAAACCTACTCTGTCTATCAGGTCGTCCACAGCCTCTCCGGATGCGTCCAGCAAAGTTGCCGTGATATGATACAGGCTCGGCTGTTCCGGAAACCAGCTTTCCACATCGGCACAGGCAAGCTCCTGCGTCTGAAACGCTTTTATCTCTCCGGCTTCCAGTTCCACCGGAAGCACAGCCCATATTTCTTTTTCCAGCCTGATCTCCACCGTCCCGCAAAAACGGCTTTGGGACAGATTGCGCAGATTGATATCCGCTCTGCCGTACCAGCCGTTCTGTTTTCCCTCTTTCGAAAGCTCGCCGGCCGCTCCTTTCCATACAGGAGTAAAGTGCAGCAACTGCACATAAGCGTCACCAAGCTGCTCCATCACCACGGGTCTGGAAATACCGCCGTAGGACTGATAATCATTCGGAACATGCAATGCGGACTCCGGTCCAAAGGAATTATCCGCGATTACTTCCAGAGTATGTACGCCGGGCAGCATATTGGACAATATCACATCAAAAATAGTATATGCATTATAGTGAGACGCCACTTCCTTGCCGTCTACCAATACCGTAGCTGTGTGGCTGACACCTTTGAACTCTAAACGCACATTGCCCTCCGCTTCGAAGGTGCGGGAATAGGACGCTTTTCCCCGATAACGGATGGTGTCAGGGTAGGTTTCCCAGCAGCCCGGCACCGCCACCTGCCGTAGGATACTTTTCTGTTCACCGCTCAATGTGTGAAAATTCCAAAGACACCCTGACAGCTCTTTGCTCTTTCTGACTTTATGTGTTTCAAAGGTACGAATCATTTGTTTTCCTCCCATTTCTGCTGATCCTTCCATACATTCCTATAAAATAACCATATCACCACAGTAATTACTTTGACAATAGCCTTTTGCTTTTCCTGTTTTGTATAGTACAATGAAAAAGGTGCAAGCTGGCAACTGAGAATTGAACGAGATGAAAAATGGAAAGGTACGGTTATAGGAAGAATATGAAAACATTGTATGTTACGGATTTGGACGGCACTTTGATGCGGAACGACAAAACTCTATCGGACAGAACGATTCGTACCATTAATTCATTGATTGACCAGGGGATGATTATTACTTACGCCACGGCTCGCTCTTTCCATAGCGCATGGGAAATCACGAGAGATATTCATTTTTCCGTACCTGTAATAACACGGAATGGGACTGTGCTGGCGGATCAGATTCAAAAAAGGGAAACCGATATTTCGCGTTTTGGGGATGGTGATGTAAATCAGCTGAGGCAAATGTTATCGGGGATCATTGAACCTATGGGATTTGTTACAGCCTATTTTGATGGTCATATGACGAAGTCCTATCGGCAGGGAGAATTGAGCATAGGATTGCAGAAGTATGTTGATGACCATTCGAATGATAAAAGAATGAGGCCTGTTACGGGTGATATCGATTTATTTGCAGGAATCGTCACATATGTTACCTTGATTGCGGAAAAAGAAGAATTGCAGCCAATCTATGAAAAGGTTCGCAATGCCGGAAACTGGGAATGTGTTTTTCAAAAAGATACCTACGGAGAGGAGTATTGGCTGGAAATATGTCCTTGCGGCGCCACAAAAGCAAAGGCTGTATTGAGGTGTAAGGAAAGACTCGGATGCGACAGAGTTGTTGTTTTTGGCGATTCCGTAAATGACCTCTCCATGTTTGCTGTTGCGGATGAAGCCTATGCGGTAGCAAATGGCATAGACGAAGTAAAAGAGAAGGCAACACGTATTATTGATAGTAATGAGGAGGATGGTGTAGCGAAGTTCCTAATGAAGGAGTGGAAGAATTTATCTTTACAAACAGTATCGAATACGCCACAATAATTGTGTAACATATAAGCAGCGGAGCGGGCTGATAAAGGAGAAAACATGGATTATATTGTGAATAAGAACGGAACACAGATATTGATTGAAGCTGACCCCCGTAGAGATGAAGAAGCAGATTGTGGGACAATTCAAGGATATTCGGAAAGAAAAAAAGATCTCTCAGGAGCAGGCAGCAAATGCTGCCGGTATGGCGAGGCCGGATGTTTCCAGATTCGAGAGCGGGAAGTATAATCCTTCGTTGGAACTGATGATCAGGTATGCACATGCGCTTGGGTGTGAACTAAAGGTGGAATTAGTCCCAAGGGAGAATAGATAAGATCTATGGTAAATAATCCGTAAAGCAAGTATAATATAGGTGGGTGCGGAAAGTACCAATGCGAGAATGTAGGAGTTGATCGGGCTGATGGAAGAGAAAAAAACAGTTGCAGGTACCTGCTTAATCACCACTGTTGACGAGAAGAGACAGGAAATGCTTGGCAAAACAGGCGGGAACAGGGTCATTTCCGCCAGATTGTACTATCCGGCGATATATGCGGGGGAACCAGGGGTAACGATCAGAAATGCTGCGGGAGAAATGTATCAAAGTCCGACGATCTACAAAGGGAAATATCCACTGATTATTTACAATCACGGATATGGTTCTTATATGGAGGCCAATAACAAACTGTGCTGTGTGCTTGCGCAAAATGGGTATTTTGTTGCATCTGTGGGGCATGCATATGAATCCGATCCTTTCGAACTGGAAGATGGTTCCGTGATTGAGCTTGACCAAAGTATCAAGAAGAGACAGATCAGTCCCGCAGTCCGAGGAACGATCGCGGCGCTTCGTATGAAAAAAGTGAAAGGGACGCCAAAGGAGATGTACGAATCCTTTTACGCCTTTCAAAAAAGATACTGTCTATTCTTAAATGAAAGACTGAAAGAATGGGCGGATGATATTCGATGTGTTGAGAGTATTCTGAGAAGGGACTATGCAAGCGCGATCGATTTTACAAGGGGAATCGGAATAACGGGGCATTCCTTTGGCGGAAATCTGGCTTATTACATGTGCATGAATTATCCGGAATACGTGTGCGGAGTTAATATCGATGGCGCAATATTCGGAGAGTATAGCGGTCAGAGAATGCAGAGGGCCTTCTTGCAGATATGCAATCGCGGAAATGTTTCCGTGGTAAGTAAAGCGCTGTTGGATACGGATGCGCCGGTCGAATATGAAGTTTTCGACGGTACGACACATATGGGATTTACGGACCTTGCTTTTTTTTGTAAATCCGGATGGATGATGGGCAAGACGGACGCGGAGATCATGAGCCACAAACTGTTGGATCTTCATCTTGGATTTTTTGAGAAATATATGCAGGGAAACGTATAGCGTAAATTGCGATGAGAGTGTGAGGGAAAGATGGGAGAGTTTAAAGAGAGCAAGGATAATCCGCTGCATAAGGACTATGGATTATTGAGTAATACAAAATATGTTTTGGGAAAGATCAATACCTATCAGAAAAGCGTTTTGTTAATGATCGTGACGGCGATTGTAACCGGTTCCGTTTTAACGATATTCTGGGGAATTGTCAGTAAACTGGTCATCGATATCGTGCAGGATTCGGCGGCGATGGACAAGAAAATACATAGGCTGTTTTTTTGTATCCTGATATTGGCAGCAGTCGCACTCATTTTGCAGCTCAGCAATACGGTGGCACAGCAGAAATCCCAATACCTGTTTATTAAGATTCGGATGCGTCTGATCAAAGAGCGCGTGCGAAAGGCATTGCACCTGCCCTATGAGATGTTGGAGAAACCGGAAGTTCTGGATATTCATGACCGTTGTACAAGAGCAACGGACGGAAATCAGAACGGCATAGAAGTCATGATGCGTCTGATGGTTATGCTCGGAACGAAACTGTTTACGGTTATTATGACATTCACCACTGTTTTAGTGCTCGATCCGAGACTGATTCTGGTACTGGCCTGCTGTTCTTTTTTTCAGTTTCTTTGCTATAATTATGTGATTAAGCTGGATAAAGTACAGGTCTGGGACAAACTTTCACCCGTTTGGAGACGTGTCCATTATATGGAACGCTCAACGACAAACTTTGATGCGGCTAAGGATATCCGGTTGTTTGACATGAAGGACTTTCTCCTGAAAAAGGAAGAGGAGACCTTTGCTGTGCGCGAGGAGAGGATGGACTACCATTACAATATCTGGGTTGCCCATACTGTGGTAACACAAATATTCTTCACAATCGGCAATTTGCTTATTTATTATGTACTGATCTACAATGTGCTGAATCTCGGACTCGGAATCGGCGACTTCACAATGTATCTGTCTTTTGCGATGGGATTCTCGGGCGGGCTTTTGGAGTTTTTGCATCGATTCGGCGACTATAACAGAGCTTCTCTTGAAGTGGATGATTTTCGTTCTTTTCTGGATTTAAAGACGGAGGAGAGTGAGAATGCGCTGTCGCTGCCGATTGCGAACGATTACTGCATCTGTTTTGAGAATGTCAGCTATAAGTATACTAAGTCCGATAAGTATGCCCTGCGCGACCTTTCGCTCACGATTCGCCCCGGGGAGAAACTTGCGGTTGTCGGACTGAACGGTGCGGGTAAGACGACGATGATAAAGCTGCTGCTTCGACTGTATGATCCGACAAGCGGTCGGATTACCATCAACGGAGTGGATATCAGACAATATCGCAGAGAAGAGTATTTTCGGCTCTTTTCACCGGTGTTTCAGGATGTGCAGGTCATGGCATTTCCGGTTTCGGGAAATGTTTCCATGCAGCCTTCGGACAAAACGGATGAAGAAAAGGCAATGGAATGCATCCTAAAAGCCGGTCTTCGTGAAAAAATCGAGACTTTGCCCAAAGGCATTCGCAGTAACCTGCTAAAAGTGATTGAAGAAGACGGGATTGATCTTTCCGGAGGTGAAAAGCAGAAACTGGCGCTTGCAAGAGCACTGTACAAAGAAGCCCCCATCATTGTGCTTGATGAGCCGACATCGGCTCTGGACGCTATTGCTGAGCAGCGTCTGTATGAAACGTTTGATGAAATGATCGGAGACAAGAGCGCAATCTACATTTCTCACCGCCTTGCGTCAACCAGATTCTGCGACCGCATTGCGATGTTTCGGGACGGAGAGATGGTTGAGTACGGAAGCCATGACGAGCTGATGGAACGAAATGGCGAATATGCTGCCATGTTTGCGGTGCAGGCGCAGTATTATCAGGAAGAGAAGGGGGGAGAGGCAGATGCGTAAACCAAAAGAAAACGGTGAGGTATCCTCTCTCCGAAAGGTAAAGGAAGTGTGTGCTCTTCTGTTTAGCGGCGCGGCGAAGCGGTTCCCGCTGTTTTTTGTGTTTGAAACCTTCTACACATTATTGGATGTCCTGAATCCGTTTATCAACCTTATGCTGACTCCGCTGATCATCGACGAACTGCTGGGTCTAAAGCGCATGCGGGTCTTGCTCACCTATGTATTGGTTTTGGTGCTTGGCAAATCGATCACCTTTATCCTCTCCGACATGTGCCGCAGTAATCTCGATAAATATCAGGAGAGGCTGAACAACTTTTATTCGATGGAGATCAGTCGGCACGCGATGTGTCTTGACTTTGAATTGACGGAGGATAAAAAATGTCTTGATCAGCTTGAGAAAGCCAAAACAGGGATGTCATGGTACTCGGGCGGAGCTTACGGAATGGCTCAGCAGGTTTTCTTCTTTTTGGGAAATGTTCTGAAGATTGCAGGGTTCGTTGCCGTGATTATACACTATGCGCCGCTTCTTCTCATTCTGGTGGTTGCCTATGTGATCGTAAACGGCCGCTTAAGCGCAAAAAATAATAAAACAGAGATCGAATGTTACGGGGAGTTGGCAAAGACCAATCGGATCTTCGGCTATTTTGGATGGGAGACGGTTGATTTTAAGTACGGAAAGGACATTCGTCTCTACGAAGCCCAGGAGATGCTTTTGGAGAGGTGGGATACTACCACGGATGAGTCGATTTCAACCTGGAAGTATCAGACAGATACACAACTGCCGAACCATCTGTTGATGAATGTAACCGGACTTCTACGTAATTTTATCACATATTTTTGGGGTGGTGTACTTGTTATCAGGAACGTGATCACGATTGGCTCGGCAACCCAGTTGATCGAGGCGACGAGTGCATTGGATGCTACCCTCGGCGGACTGGTTTGGAATGTACAGGAACTTATCAAAAGAAGCAACTATGCGTATGAATATGTATTGTTTGCAAAATACCCGGAGCGCATGACCAAGGGAACGAAGAAAGTGCGGGAAGGTATGCACGAGATCGAGTTTCAGGAGGTTTCTTTCTCCTATCCGGGTACCGATCGAAAGGTACTTGACCGGATCAGCATCAGGATTCGTCCGGGCGAAAAGCTTTCCATTGTTGGATTAAACGGTGCGGGCAAAACAACATTCATCAAACTGTTATGCCGACTTTACGATCCCACCGAAGGGGCGATTTTGCTTGACGGAGTCGACATTCGGGAGTATGAGCTTTCTTCCTATGTTGCACAGTTTGCGCCTGTTTTCCAGGATTATAAAATATTTGCATTCAGCATCGCGGAGAATATTTCCGTAAAAGAAGATACGAAAATGACGCCGGAAGAGAAGAAACGATGCGAGGATCTGATCAGACAGCTGGAAATGAATTCGTTTTTCGACAAGCTACCGCACGGACTTGCGACAAAAGTGACCAAGGTTTTTGACGAGGAGGGCGTGGAACCGTCCGGCGGAGAACAGCAAAAGATTGCGCTGGCGAGAGCACTCTATAAGGACTCACCGGTTCTCATATTGGATGAGCCAACGGCGGCGCTGGATCCGATTGCCGAGTATGAGATATACCGTCAGTTTAATGAACTGGTAGAGCACAAGACAGCATTCTACATTTCCCATCGTCTCTCCAGTTGCAAATTCTGCGACAAAATTGCGGTCTTTAGCGACGGTAGAATTGCGGAGTACGGGGATCACAGCACACTTGCTTCAATCTCAAACGGAATCTATGCAAGAATGTTTGAGGCGCAGGCACAGTATTACCGATAATGCCGGGACACAGAATCCATGCCCGGCGAATCGGTGAGCGTTCTAAAATGCAATTTGAAGACTTGACTGAGGTAAAAGAAAACCATGAGGTATCAGATACGAAATGCGATTGTACAGTTTGCGGCTGATACAATCTTAAACTGTGTGAATTTTGAAATTCACGATACGGAAAAAATCGCAATTGTCGGCAGAAACGGTTGTGGCAAGACTACACTGTTGCGTTTGATTGCCGGCGACATTGAGATGAGTAATCTTGACAGCGATGAAAGCTGCGGTATTACCATGAGCGGGAAACAGAACATCGGTTTCCTGCGACAGATTAATTTTCAGGACGGATCCGTCCCGGTAAGAGACGAGCTGAAAAAGGCTTTTTCACAAGTTTTTGAATGTGAGGCAAGAATGAAGGAAATTGAAGGTTTGCTTGGTGATACACAGGATCAAAAGCTTTTGTACGAATACGATTGCCTCCAGCGGAAAATGGAGAGTTTACATGGGTACAGCTGGAAGCAGGACATGGAGACGATGTTTCAGAGATTCGGCTTTGAATTGAGTGATCTGGAGCAACCGATCGGTAATTTTTCAGGCGGACAACAGACAAAGATTGCCTTTATCCAGTTGTTGTTAAATCGTCCCGATATTTTACTTCTGGATGAGCCGACGAACCATTTGGATATCAAGACGGTTGAATGGCTGGAAACTTACCTGAAGAGTTATGATCGTGCGGTCGTCATTGTGTCCCATGACCGAATGTTTTTGGATCGTGTCATTGATGTGACGTACGAGATCGAATACGGGGATATTAAGCGCTATCCCGGGAACTATTCCGCGTTTGTACGGCTCAAAGAGGAAGCATTACTGAAACAGGAAAAGGATTACGAGGCGCAGCAAAAGGAGATTGAGCGGCTCACTGCCTGGATTGAAAAGTGGAAAAATACGCCTACCAAAGTTGCGGCAACGCGCTCAAAACGAATGGCGATTGAGCATATGGTTAAGGTGGAGAAGCCGAGACGCTTTGATACAAAGGCGTTTCGGGCTCTGTTTCAACCTGCAAGGGAAAGTTACACGGAAGTGCTGGTGATGGACAAGCTAAAGATCGGCTATGACAGTGTGCTGAGCGAGGTAACGGCTACCGTGAGAAAAGCGGAGCGCATTGCAATCATAGGCGAAAACGGCGGGGGGAAGTCCACGCTTTTAAGAACCGTTGTGGGAGAGATTGCGGCGTTGGGCGGCAAGTTCCGATTCGGCAACAATGTGGATTATGCATATTTCGATCAGCATAAGGCCGTAAACATGGAGGTGGATCCCGAACAGAGCGTTCTGGATTATTTCTGGAGCATCTACCCGAATCTGCTTCGCAATGACGTGCGCAGTGCACTGGGGGCATTCCTGTTCTCGGGCGAGGAAGTGGAAAAGAAGATGGGACAATTGTCCGGTGGAGAGAAGGTAAGACTTGAACTGTGCAGGATTTTCTACACGAAGCCGAATTTTCTGATCCTCGATGAGCCTACAAACCATATGGATCTGGTTGGCAAAGAAGCGCTGGAAAACATGCTTGTGAATTACGAGGGAACGGTTTTGTTTGTATCACATGACCGCTACTTTATTGATCGTGTTGCAACAGGGATAATGGCTTTCGAATCGGATGCTGTCTCTTTCTACGGGATGGGATATGCGGATTATCTGACAGAAAGGGAAAAAAGGATGCCTTCGAACCCCGGAGCTGGGTCAAAGGTATCCGGATGTGCTCCTAAGACAACGGTAGGACAAAGCACGCGAAAAGACCCGACATTGGATGATGTCTTTGATAAGACCAGGTATTACAACCCGGGTAAAATACTGTCACGGTTAAAGAAACAGTTGGACAAATATGCGGAACAACTTGCCGAGAGCGAAGAAAAGGCGGCAAATCTGCAGATGGAGTTGCTAAACCCGGAGCTTTCTGCGAACTTTGAACGTCTCATGGAGATTCAGGCGTCTATTGATGAGGAGAATCACAGACAGGAATCTTTGCTTGAGCGGATTGTTGAGACAGAACTCGAACTCGAGAAAATGACACAAGATGAATAATAAGGAGGATGTTTTATGAAGGAATTTATTAAGGGAGCCAATCCGTATATGCCTTTATGGGAGCATGTGCCGGATGGTGAGCCGCGGGTTTTCGAGTATAACGGTGAGAAACGAGTGTATGTATACGGGTCTCACGATATTGAGGTAACCCAGTATTGCGGGCGTAATTATGTCGTGTGGTCTGCACCGGTTGAGGATCTTACGGCCTGGACTTGTCATGGAGTTGCCTATGAGACCCATTACGATTCCGTCCTGTATGCTCCGGATGTGGTACAAAAGGGCGACACTTATTACATGTATGCAGCGGAGCATGCAGGCAGTCTGATCGTTGTTGCCAGCTCCAAAACCCCTTGGGGCCCTTTTGAAAATCCGGTGGAAACCAAACTTGGATTTGATCCGGGAGTGCTTGTGGACGACGATGGAAGGGTATACGCCTACTGGGGTGGCTGTGCGGCACCATGCTATATTGCAGAACTGGAAGAGGATATGGCGACCATCAAGGAGGGTACGCTGGTTTCCAACCCGTTGGGACATTCCACATGCCCCTGGAATCCTGTAGAGGACGGACATATTTCCCTGATCGATGGCTTTTTCGAGGCATCAAGTCCCCGTAAGGTCATGGGAAAGTATGTTTATATCTATTCCAAACGTTATGAGAAGCCGATTCCGGAGCTTGGGGTGTACACGCCAAATAACGGATTTCTGTCCTATCGTTTCAGCGACTCGCCGTTTGGCCCATTCCATGACGGCGGGGATATCAGCTTTAACGGAGGAGAGATTCTAAAAGATGCTGATGGCTGCGGTACAATGACCTATCAGTGGGGAAATAACCATGGTTCCATTATGGAAATAAATGGGAAATGGTATGTATTTTACCACCGCCAGACCGGTGTGAATGAGTTTTCCAGGCAGGCTATGATGGAGCCGATCGATGTAGCGATGGGCAGGGACGGAAAACTATATATCGGCAGTATTCAATTCTTAAACGGAGAGCCGGTGGCATCTGTTCCTGTGGAGATGACCTCTCAGGGACCGCACATCAACGGGCTCGATGCATATAAGTGGATTTCCGCAGGTTACGCATGTCACATTCATGGCAGTAGTACGCGAGCATACATCAAGCCGGGATATGAGCAGAGGGAGGATATTTCCACTCCCGTTGTGGATCTTTCGTCCGGTACAACCGTAGGTTTCCGTTATCTGCAGTTCGGAAACAATACACCGAAACAGGTGCAGGTGGTTCTGGGGGCACACAGGAAGCTGCAGGTCAATGTCAGAATTGATTCTTATCGGGGGCGTATTGTCGCTTCCATGGAGTTTTTGGAGGATGAGTGTGAAAAGGTATCGGCGCTTACTTCCGCAGTCATTGGAAAGCATGCGGTATACTTCGAATTTCTTTCGGAAGAGATCGGCGTAATTGCAGAGTTTGATCGGTTTTGTTTCCTGTAGAGATACATAAGAGGTAAATGAGATGTTTAAAAAAAGCGAAGGAATGGCTTCAATTGGAGCCATTCCTCCGGGTATTCTTTTTGGCAAATTTATCAGCATACATTTTCTGATCTGCCCTTTCCATACATTTGATGATACCGCCTTCTTTTGTAAATTCAGCATAACCGATGCTTACGGACAGAATATAGGGCTTTGAGCTTGTCCTGTTATATTCGTCCACCATTCTTTGAATATCTGTCTGAATCCGGTGCGGAACTTCATCATTCTTTGCTGTGATGCAGAGGAGAAATTCATCGCCGCCGGTTCTGGCCGCACTGATATGGTCATTGGATACTTTTTTCAGAATGTCAGCCAGTGCCTTCAGTGCATGATCTCCTTCCAGATGACCATATGTGTCATTGATCATTTTCAGTCCGTCCATATCAAGGCTCATGATATAAAAAGGGTTCTTCCTTGATGCATCGTATTTTTTGCGGCGCAGAATATTCTCGATTTCCCGCCGATTGTACAATTCGGTTAGAGCATCAAGCCTGCTCTGTTGAACGAACTGAAAATAGGCTTTGTTCTTGTGCTGAAGGTAAATACGGTCCATCGCTCCGGACAGACCCTGCATCCACAGAATAAAGAAACGTGCCAGCTTTTCCGGATTCCGGGTTTTGATAACCGTGTAGCCGAAGCAATTATTCTTGTAGTGAATGGGCAGAATATATAACGGTTTGCCATCGGCTTTGTGTTCTGCGGGCAGGATACTATGGCGCGGGAACTCTTGATGGCAGAAGCGATAACTGTTATCCTCGCGTGATAATATGCTGTACAGTATCATATTATCGGAATACTGATCCAGAAAATCCATATTTGCTGTGTCATCGCCTTCCGCTTCGTCATATTTGCACAGGCAGATATAGATATTCTCATAATCCAAATTTAATGAATTTCGGAAGGCGCAATTGATTAGCTCTTCATTGGTCAGACAGCTCTCATAATCCGAATTCATGTAGGTAATCTGTCTTATTGTTTTGTTCAGATCGTTAATCTGTTCCAGCAATTCCGAGTTGTGATTGATGGAGACTTGACTGCCACAGCCACAGCTTCCTTCAAAGCAGGGGACAACCGGAAGATAGGTATTTTGTTCCACAGTTTCTCCATGCAGGAGACGCTCCAGAATCCGGATCGCAGCAATGCCCATGTCTTCTGCGGGTACATTCATACTGGCAATGCGGGGGACGGAATAGAGTACCTCGGCGATGTTGTCAAAGCCGGAAACACAAATATCCTCGGGAACCCGTAAGCCTCTCTCTTTCAGAGCCTCTGTCACTGAGATCGCCATATAATCATTCGCGCATACAATGGCTTCCGGCATAGTGTCCGGTCCATCCGAAAGGAACCATTCCACGGCAGCATCGCCTCTGTTCGTCCAGTAATTCCCCTCAAATATCATGTGCTCCGTAACCGGAAGATGATACCTGGCCATGGTATCCTGATAGCTTTTCAGCCTTAATCTGGCATCTTCCATCTCAAGAAGTCCGGTCATATGACAGATTTTGCGGAACTTATGCACTTCAACAAAGTGCTTTACCATGCATTCCATGGCGCCGTAATCATCAACGAGAACATTGTAGAAACGATCATCCCTGTAACGCAGACAAACCACGGGGCAGGTCGCCTCTTCTCCAATCTTTTTTACGAGTTCCTCATAGACTGCCGGAAAACTGAAGGAGTCCGGTTCAATGATAATACCGGCATAGTTTTTCAGATGGGGGATATTCACCATTTGCCTGTCATTTGCTCCATGAAAGTAGCTTTCACCGGTGGAACCAACGCTGGTGAAAACCTCCAGGTCAAATTTGCCTTCCACACTCCGGGCAATCGCCCGAGTGGTCTTAGACTGATAATCGGGTATGATAGAACCTACAAAGAATGCTATTTTTTTCAACATCATGATTTCCGCCATTTTTCTTTCGTGTGCCTGTTTCAAAGACGATCTATCTGATCACTATTATACCAGTATTTCGAGAAAATAGAAATACACAGATTTCCTTTTTTGTCATAATTTATAAGAAAAAGGAGTTTTTCGAATGTACAATTACAACAACGACCAGTGCGACTGGGAAGAATAAAAGCATGTTCATGAATAACCGGCAGCACCGGAATATTTGATGAGGGAGATGAGTGTCATAATCACAGATTCTGCACCGTATCCGGGGAAGCGATCTACATGAGAGACAAACATGATCACTACCATGAGGTTAAGTTCCGAACAGATTTCTCCGACAAACTAAAAAACAAAATAAACAGGATGTCTGAGGAACAATCGAAAGACTCAAACCATCGTGGTTTGGGTCTTTTTCTTGCCCTTTTCGAAAATCCCTTTTCGGAATTGTGTTCCCGCTGAATCGCAATGTATAGTTATTCGTTACATGAATATATCCCGCGGAGTGTTTATGTAGCAAGCGGGGTATGGGAGACAAATCAGGGGAGCAAATACCCCAAGTAGAGCTGCGTGCGGGTGAGAAAAGGAAACGTAAGAATTGAGACGGAACTGAGATAAAAAGATGAAAACAGAAAATAAAAAATGGAAAGTACGCTTGACATTTCCCGGAAGAGATGTATAATGGAATCATGGAAAGTAAACTTTACATAATGGAGGTGATAAACCAGTCATGAAGAACAGGCTGGAGGAATTGCGAAAAGCAAGAGGAATCAAACAGGAAGAATTAGCGGATGCAATGGAGGTTTCAAGACAAACCATAGGTTCGCTGGAGAATGGAAGATACAATCCATCCATCTTGTTGGCATTTAAGCTTGCGAAATATTTTGGAATGTCGATCGAGGATATCTTTATTTATGAGGAGGATTCAGAATGAAAAGAGTAGACTATTTTGTTACGGTAATAGGTGTTTTGTTGTTGGGCACAGGGTTGTATCTGGTAAAGACAATTGAGAGTGCCCAGGGGATTCTGTTGACATTACCATATGTACTGGTTGGAGTGGGATGCGGTGTTTTTGGATATGGCATGAGCAACATCATTTCCAAAAAGGCGATTGCCAAGGATGCATCGCTGCAAAAGCGGCTTGCGGTAGAACAGAATGATGAGCGGAATATCGCAATTGCCAATAAGGCAAAAGCAAAGGCTTATGATCTGATGACGTATGTGTTTGGAATGTTAATGTTAACATTTGCATTGATGAATGTTGATCTGACTGCTACATTGCTTTTGGTTGCGGCATATTTATTCGTTCACATCTATGGAATCTTTTATCGAGTGAAATATGAGAAAGAAATGTAAAATATCAACGGATTTGCCATGACAAATACATTGACATTTATCGATGCGTGACATATACTACAGATAGATGAGCGTCAATATAAAGAGGTGATGCATGTGACGCGGGAAGAAGCTGCGATTATCTGTAAAGCAATGTCAGATACCAACAGACTCAGAATCATTGAAATGCTTACGCAGGGAGAAAAGTGCGGATGTCATCTTCTGGAAGAGCTGC
>CAMAGI010000043.1 GCA_945833775.1 uncultured Lachnospiraceae bacterium | reverse complement strand
CTGCTGAAGACCATAGCCAAATATCTGGCCAGTGTGGCCGGAAATCCGGTCTCCATCCGAAGCATTACCGACTATCTGACCTCAAACGGAAGAAAAGTCTCACCTAACACGGTGAGCGATTATGTTGAGGCTCTCACAGAATCTTTTATCTTCTATCCGGCAGAGCGTTTTGACATCGTGGGAAAACAGCTTTTGAAAGCGAATCGAAAGCTGTATATTGTAGATCTTGGCTTACGGAACCATATCCTGCCGCGCAGTCAATACGATTGGGGATTTTCGCTGGAGAACATTGTTTATTTTGAGCTTCTTCGTCGAGGCTACCGTGTTATGATTGGAAAGGTCGGCAATACGGAAGTAGACTTCGTTGCAGAAAAGCAAGGAACCTATACCTATTTTCAGGTTACAGCAGATATGACTGCGAAAGACACCTTCGACCGCGAGATGAAGCCACTCTCAAATATCCGGGACAACTACGAGAAAATCGTCTTGACCGGAGATCGATTCACCGTAGGGAACTACAACGGCATCCAGGTCAAAAACCTGTCTGACTGGTTGTTGGGAAAAGAATAAGTTATAAAATAGGAAAAGCCCCGAAAACATAGTGTTTTCGGGGCTTTCGATAGCATTTCGTATCCTTTGAAAGATCGATTAACTCTTTGTGAACTCTCTGACGTTACTTGCGAATACAAGAAATAACTCATAAATGCTCCGCATTTATTTCGTCATTTCTTGCATTCTAATGAATCAAAATGCATAATAAAAAGCCCGTGAATGCAAGCATTCCGGGCTTTCCATATGCATTTCGATTCGCAAGTAACTGCTTATCTCTTTGAAAACTGTGGTGCTCTTCTCGCAGCTTTCAAGCCGTACTTCTTTCTCTCCTTCATACGAGGATCACGGGTCAGGAAGCCTGCCTTCTTGAGCACGGGTCTGTAGTCATTGTCTACCTGAAGCAGAGCTCTTGCGATACCATGTCTGATAGCGCCTGCCTGTCCGGTATATCCGCCACCCTTAACGGTAACGATTACATCAAACTTATCAACAGTCTCGGTAGCGGTCAGAGGCTGACGAACGATAACCTTAAGGGTCTCAAGACCAAAGTACTCGTCCATGCTTCTCTTATTGATGGTAACATCACCCTTACCGGGAACCAGATATACTCTGGCGATGGATTTCTTTCTTCTACCAGTTCCGTAGTATTTCTCAGATTTAGCCATGATTCATTATCCTCCTCTCAGTCCTTTAGAATGTCAGTACTTCGGGCTTCTGAGCAGCGTGATTGTGCTCAGGGCCTGCATATACGTGAAGCTTGGTGTACATCTGTCTTCCTAAAGGTCCCTTGGGAAGCATTCCCTTGACAGCAAGTTCAATAACCTCTTCGGGTTTCTTAGCCAGCTTCTCTCTCAGAGTTGCCTCTTTCATTCCTCCTACATAGTCGGAATGATGATGATAAATCTTCTGATCCATCTTCTTACCGGTTACCTTGATCTTCTCGGCATTGATTACGATTACGTAATCACCGGTATCGATATGAGGGGTGAAAATTGCCTTATTCTTACCGCGCAGCACCTTTGCAACCTCGGAAGCCAGACGGCCGAGGGTCATGTCGGTAGCGTCTACTACATACCATTTTCTATCGATTGTAGCGGGGCTTGCCATAAATGTTTTCATGATATTTCCTCCGTATTACTGTTGTCTGTTTCGTTCTCTGTCATCCATCACACAGCGGATGTCCGGGCCGCAATGCAAAATCTGAAGAAAACATTTCCTGAAATGAATTTATCTCAAACACTCCGTCGGGGCTTTGACGAAAGCATTTTTGACGACTTGAGAGCGCAATAATACCATCGCGCCACGCTTATCTATTATATGGTACACCCGGCACGGTGTCAAGGGGTAAAAATTATTTTTTTGCCAACATTTTACACGCCCTGTCTTGCTTCTCTACCATAATTATTTTACAATATGTCTTGTCAATTACCATCCCGCAGGAAGTATGCTTTGGCCTGCAACGCACAAAAGGATGTATTTATGAAAAATCAATTCACAAAGAAAAAAACGATACGTATTCTCGCAGTGACCATACCCGCAATGATACTCGGTGTCCTGTTGATTCTTTACGGGCTTTCGCAGAGTGGTTTTCTTGGGGATCGTTTGATCCCTGCAGATTCGGAACTGACGCAGCACACAGACAGCATCGAGGCAATGCAAGGGTCGGAGGAAGTACCGGATCTTCCCGAGATATCCTCCGAGCCTGAGCCGGAACCCGAGCCCTACATCCCCGTCGAATATGACATTCACCTGATGGCGGTTGGTGACAATCTGATGCACATGGGGGTTGTCAATGCCGGCAAACAGGAGGATGGTACCTACAATTATGACTTTCTTTATGAAGGACTGGCTCCTTTCCTGGAAAAGGCTGATATCCGCATTGTCAATCAGGAGACCATTCTGGGAGGTAACGCCTCCGGTTTCTCCGGATATCCCCATTTCAACTCTCCCACCCAAGTCGGGGATGCTCTGGTCAAAGCAGGCTTTAATGTGATCCTGCACGCCAGCAACCATGCCGCCGACATGAGCATTGAGGGGCTCCTAAACTGCGTAGATTACTGGGAGACGCAGCCGGAGGTTCTGATGGTCGGTATTAATAAGGAAGGAACTGCCGATGACGAAGAGCGGGAAATTCCTCTTTTTACTGTGGAGGATGTCACCTTTGCAATCCTGAATTACACCTACGGTCCCAATATGGAGGTCATTCCTTCCAACATCCGCGGTTATCTCAATATCCTCTGCGACTGGGATCGTTCCAGCGGACTTTTGAATTTTACCAAACTAAATCCTCAGGTAATCGAAGACATCGAACGGGCTGATGAATTGGCTGATGTGGTCATCGTCTGCCCCCACTGGGGAACCGAGTATATGACCACTCCCTCCGGCTATCAGCAGGACTGGGCCATGCAGATGACCCTTGCCGGTGCTGATCTGATCATTGGCACGCATCCCCATGTGGTACAGCCTGTTGAATTCCTTACTGCCGAAAACGGCAATACCTCGCTCTGCTACTACTCCCTGGGCAACTATGTATCCACCCAGAAACAGCCTATCTGTATGTTTGAAGCGATGGCATGGGTTACCTTTCATTACCACGAGGAGGAAGGGGTAAGCCTGCGTCTGGAGGACAGCGGCGCACTGCCGCTGGTCTGCCACTACACCAGCGGCCCCGTACGCGCAAAAGCGGTATATCCTTTGGAGGATTACACCACAGAGCTGGCCGACGCACACGGCATCCTAAACTACGGCGGCAAGGCCTTACACCTGGAGGACCTACAGCAGTGGAATCTGGAGATCCTGGGGGATTACGCCATGAAAGCGGAGGAGTTACTCGAGGACAGCGATGACTAGGTAACGCATCATATATTATCGATAATACAACTGTACTTTCTCTCGTGCAACCTCTTCCGTTAGGTTGAAGCTGCCAACAAGGCAACGAACCACATCCTCCGCGGATGCTTTCATTTCCTTACCGAACAGTATCAGCTTAACAATGCTGCTCTCTGTTACTTCCTCCTCCACTTTCTTGCCATACGCAACCATCTCTTCCGCAATAATTCTTCCTACTTTTGTCATAGTCAATGCCCTCCTTATGTCTTCTGCTGCTTCCGCATCAATGATCTTATCCGAAAAAGTCAGTAATCCGGATAGGACAAATTTCTGTTGTTCTTCATCGGCAATGTGGTTTTTTGCCAATTGAGCCACGGTCCTGATTGCCGCCCTCTGTCTCTTTTTACCGGTAAAGGTAAGCGGACACACTTACGAATGCCTTTCCCCTGCTTATTCAGTTGTTGTTTCTCGGGAAAATAAAAGCAGGATTTCAATGAAAAAAGAATACGAATCAGATATACAGAATCGAATAGATTAAGAAATCATTTGCTTTGTGCTCATTATATTCCATATAGAAAGAAAATGCAATCAAAAAATAAACTCCCGGCATGTTGTTTTGCAACACGTCGGGAGTCCTATCGTTTACTTTGTGTGGGGTCACCGGTGGCGTCCGACTAATCAATGATGTTTTTCACGCCGATGATCGTCTCGTATTTCGCATTGGTGTACACGACAATTCCTTTCCTGGAGTTTGCCGCATGGACGATCTGTCCGTCACCGATGTAAATCGCTACGTGGGTGCAGCTCTTGCCACCGTTGGAACTGTAGCAGATGATGTCGCCGGGCTGGATTTCACTGTAGTCGATACTGCGCCCCGCCGAGGATAACTGGGAGGAGGGGGTGCGTCCGATGGAATAGCCGTACTCCGCATAGATTAGCTGGGTAAAACCGGAGCAGTCCGTTCCCTTGGTGAGGCTGTTCCCGCCGTGTACATAGGGTCCGCCCACAAACTGCAGGGCATACTGCACAAGCGAGCTGCGAAGCTCCGCATTGCTGCCGTAAGTGGTGTCGGGCGGGGTGACTGTGGTGTTCTCCGGTGTCTGGGATTCCTTTGCCTTTCGGCGTTCCTCCAAAGCCTTGCGGGCGGCAATCTCCGCGCGCTCCTCCTCGATGGATTTGGCATAGACGAATTCCTCCGTCACCACTGCATACTGGGCGGATACATACCCTTCCGAGGTTTCCCCGTACTGTATTTTCAGCCACTCACCGCAATCCTCGATCAGTTTTGCCTTTTCTCCGTTGTCGAGGTATCCGATTCGTTTGGATGTGATATCTGCCTCCCTGCGCACGTTCAACCGATCCGCCTGAACCACTGCGTAGCGCGTGACATAGTCCTCGATGACCTCCAGGGCAGCATCTCCGTACAGGAAGTACTCCGCTTTGATATAGCCTTCAACATTGCCGGAGATCACATGGAACCACTCTTCATTTTCTCCGGCAGTCTCAAGGATCTGGGCAACCGCACCGTCATATATTTTGCCCAGAATCTCCCCGTCGGTACCGGGCAGGCTTCTCACGTTGACATAGTCGCTGACATTGGCAATCGCCAGGTTCGCGTATTCACTTTCCTCCAGACCCAGTTCCTGCGCAATCAATTCATCGGTCAGAACGCTTCCGTTCTCCTCCAGCTGACTCACATAGACACCGCTTCCAAAGCTGTCCAGCAAAAGTCCGGCGGACAGGTTTGTCTTGCGGGCCGTGCAGGTCGCTGCCAGAGTGGTACCCGGCAGTTCGCAGCCGATGAGAGTGCACAACAGCACCCCGCATACGAACCGGATACCATTTCTATTCATTTTGTTCCTCATCATTTGTCTCATTCTGTGTGTTTACCGCTTCTTATCTTCCCGTTACCGCGCCGTTTCGTTTCCTCTTGCTGCAGTCTCGTATTCATAACCGATTAGCGTCAATCCGTGGGCGGGCGCCGTGGGCCCCGCTGCTTCCCGACTGCAGGCTCTCAGTATCGCCGGCATATCCTCGGGCTCTTTTCTCCCCTGTCCCACATCCATCAGGGTACCTGCGATGATACGGACCATATTGTAAAGGAAGCCGTTCCCGCATACACGGATCACAAGCTCTGCTCCCTGTTCCTCCACTGCAAGTGAATAAATGGTACGCACGGTCGTCTCCACCTGCGCCCCCACCTGGCAGAAGCTTTTGAAATCATGTTCCCCCACCAGATAGGCAGCCGCTCTTCGCATCCGCTCCACATCCAGTGGCCGGTAGGTAAAATAGCTGTAGAGTCGCTTTGTGGGCAGCGGAAATTCCCCCCGCAAGATGCGATATTCGTAGGTCTTACGGCTGTTTTGATGTCTGGGATGCCAGTCGGAAGCCACTTCCTCCGACTTCTGAATGCGAATATCCTCCGGAAGCCGCTGATTCAGGGCGTAGGATATTTTCTCCGCAGGCATACGGCTGGTCGTGTCGAACACCGCCACATTTCCGTAAGCATGTACCCCGGAGTCGGTCCTACTGGCACCGGTCACCCGGATGTCCTCCTGCAAAAGCTCCGAGAGGCATCGATTCAGTTCACTCTCGATTGTAATTCCGTTGTTCTGCAACTGCCAGCCGTGATAGTTCGTACCATCGTAAGCGACCACCAGGCGCACACGCTTTGTATCCATCCGTTTCTCTCCGGCCTTTTAGAATGCGATTCTTCCCAGTACAATGGAAATGACCAGGTAAAGCACAATACAGCCCCACGCCATATAATCGGCTCTGCTGTAAATCAACGGCTTCATCTTGGTTCGCCCGTCTCCGCCGCGATAGCATCTCGCCTCCATCGCCATCGCAAGGTCATTGGCTCTTCGGAATGCCGAGATGAACAGCGGCACCAGAATCGGCACCATTGCTTTCGCACGCCGGAAAATATTTCCGCTCTCAAAGTCCGCCCCTCTGGCAAGCTGTGCCTTCATAATCTTATCCGTTTCCTCCAGAAGAATCGGGATGAAGCGCAGGGCTATGGACATCATCATGGCCACCTCATGAACGGGCACCTTCACGACTTTCAGCGGGCGCATCATGCGCTCCAGGCCGTCCGTCAGGTTGTTTGGCGTTGTGGTGAGGGTCATAATGCTGGAACCGATGATCAGCATGGTAAGCCGCGCCGCCATGGTGAGGGCCGTTTTCACACCTTCTATGGTAATGGTAATCTTCCAGATTGTCACCAGTGCCGTTCCGGGCGTCAGAAATAAATTGAACGCAACCGTGATAAGCAGCAGGAAAAGAATGGATTTCATGCCGCGTACCATGAACTTAAACGGTACCCTGGAAAGGGCTATCACACTGCACAAGCCGATTGCCGCAATCAGATATCCCAGCCAGTTGTGAAACAAAAACAGGGATATGATAAACAACAATGTCCCCCCCAGTTTCACTCTGGGATCCAGTCTGTGAATAGTCGATTCAACCTGATAGTATTGTCCTAATGTAATGTCTCGTATCATCTCTTTGTGATCTCTCTCTGAAAAATGAAACCTTTCAACCAGCCTTAAGCAATTCCGTATGCACGGCAGATTTCATCCGCCGCCTCCCGGATGGTGGTCGCATCCGCGTCCACGGGGAGACCTCTTTCCCTGAGGGCATGCATGATATAGGTTACCTGGGGAGCCGCCAGTCCCACTTCCTCCAGTTCCCGGTAGTGCTGAAATACCTTGCGGGGCACGTCGTCGTACAGGATGCTTCCGCGATTCATCACGATGATCCGATCCACGTACTCCGCAACATCCTCCATACTGTGCGAGACGAGCAGAATGGTCATGCCGGTCTCCTTCTGCAGGGACTTGATCTGTCGCAGAATCTCCTCGCGTCCCTTCGGATCCAGTCCCGCAGTGGGCTCATCCAGAATCAAGACCTCCGGCTCCATTGCAAGCACACCTGCTATGGCAACGCGGCGTTTCTGCCCGCCGGAGAGATCAAAGGGTGACTGATAGTACAAATCCTCCGGCAGTCCCACCTTGCGAAGTGCATTGAATGCCCGCAGCTGAACCTCCTTCTTATCCAGGCCAAGATTCTTGGGGCCGAAGCACACATCCGTAAAAACATCGATTTCAAACAGCTGATGCTCTGGATACTGGAAGACAAGGCCGACCTTGCTGCGCAGCTTTTTGCGGTCGTAATCCTTCTCAGCGATGTCCTCGCCCTCGAAGTAAATATGCCCCGAAGTGGGCTTTAACAATCCGTTCATATGCTGGATCAACGTCGACTTGCCGGAACCGGTATGACCGATAATCCCGACAAACTGTCCCTTGGGAATGGTCAGGCAGATGTCCGACAGGGCCTTTCTGGCCATCTGCGTTCCCTCTTCATATACATGATCCACATGATCTAAAATCAGTTGCATCTGTCAATTCCTTCCGTTCTTTGTCTGCTTCTCCAACGCTTCCACCAACTCTTCCACCGTGAGGATTCCATTCGGCAGATCCATTCCCCTTTTTTGAAGCTCATAGGCAAGCAGTGTCACCTGCGGCACATCAAGCCGCAGTTCCTTTAATCGTTCAACCTGAGAAAAGATCTCTCTGGGCGTTCCCTCCATAGCGACCTTCCCCTTGTCCATGACAAAAACCTTGTCCGCATGAATGATTTCTTCCATATAATGTGTGATCAGTATGACGGTCACGCCCTCCACATCGTTGAGTCCTCGCACCGCCCGGATCACTTCCTTGCGTCCGTTGGGATCCAGCATCGCCGTGGGCTCGTCCAGGACAATGCATTTGGGGTGCATCGCAAGAACGCCCGCGATGGACACGCGCTGTTTCTGTCCGCCGGAAAGCTTGTTGGGGGATGCCTTGCGGAACTCATACATGCCGACGGCGCGCAGGCTTTCCTCCACGCGCTCCCAGATTTCCCTGGTGGGAATCCCCATGTTCTCCGGGCCGAATCCCACATCCTCCTCCACAACCTGGCCGATGATCTGGTTGTCGGGGTTCTGGAACACCATGCCCGCACGCTGTCGGATCTCCCAGATATTTGACTCGTCTGTGGTATCCATTCCGTCCACCCAGACCGTTCCCTCCGTGGGATTTAAGATGGCATTGATGTGTTTTGCCAAAGTGGATTTGCCGGAACCGTTATGTCCCAATATTGCGATGAATTGACCGGGCGCAATATCCAGCGAGACATGATCCACCGCCGTGGTAATTCCTTCCACATTTCCTTCTTCATCCCGTCTGATGTATTCAAATACCAAATCGTCTGTTTTGATTATTCCCACTTTCTGCACCATCCCTACAAATCCTGAATGACCTTCTTTCCTAACGTACATCATACTAAATTAGCCGCCGAATTACAACTTAATTTACAAAAAACCGTGAAAGTGTTATTCTGGATATGTCTTTGCAAAACCCGATTGTTCAGAAAGGTATCCCATGAATCGACTGGATAAAGTGAAACTGTTAAAAGCCATAGGAACTCTGACACTGCTCACCCTGGGCGTCATCCTGCTGACCAAAATCCATCAGCGCAATTCTCTGACGCTGGATGAGTATGCCCGGCAAAACGCAGCTCTCCATCCCACGCAGAGCACAGAAGATGAGGATTTGGCAAAGCCAACTCCTGACGACGACAGTTCCGCGGAGCAGATCCCCGGCAGCACCGACTCGCCGGAGCACCCCTCCGGCAGCACGGACTCGACGGGTCAAGTCTCTGACGGCACCACTCCGGCGAATCCCGCCTCCGACTCCTCTCTGATCGGAGCCACCTTAAACGGCAGCATCTTTGCAGAGGGCGACGAACCCCTGCGCGTAACCTACGCCGATGCTTTTTATTACGAACCCCTCTCCGATGACTTAAAACGCTACATTACAGGGGTATCCTACCCGTCCGCTCCCGATGCGGCTGTTGCAATCACATTGGACGAGCTCTCTTATCTGCATCTGCTGCACGTGGATTTTGAGGGAAATGTGGCGGAGGGGGAACTAATCTGCAACAGCGCCATCGCCCAGGATCTGGTGGAAATTTTCTATGAATTGTACGAAAATGAATATCAGATTGAAAAGATTCTTCTAATTGATGTGTACGACGGAGACGATACCGCTTCCATGGAGGACAATAACACCTCCTGCTTTAACTATCGCACCGTAGAGGGCAGTGACAGCCTCTCCAGGCATGCGCTCGGATTGGCTGTCGATATCAACCCTTTCTATAACCCTTATGTAACTTATCCGGACGGTGTTGAAACGATTTCTCCCGCAGGTTCCGAATCGTACGCCGACCGGGGTACGAACTTCCCCTACAAGATCGACGAGGACGACCTGTGCTATAAGCTCTTCCGACAGCACGGCTTTACCTGGGGCGGCAATTGGAATTCCTGCAAGGATTATCAGCACTTCCAAAAGAAATAATGGATTGTCTGTCCTACGCCCCGAAATCCTTTCTGGAGAACTGCCAATGGGCAAGCCCCAGTGCCAGGACGGTGATGCCGATTCCGATTCCAAAGATTCCCGCGGAAACTTCGGTCTCCGTGAAAATATCCGTGGCATTACAGTAATAAAACGGCGTAATGTATTTTAGGTTCTCAATGGCCGGGACAATGCGGCACATCAGATCAACCGTGAAGAACAGCAGGGCGACTCCAAGACCCGCGCCCATCATGTTTTTTCCAAAGAAAGCGGAGATGCAGAAACAGATTGTTCCCACTTCCACTAAGAGCAGCTGCTGGGTCAGTGCCAGTGTCACCATATGTCCCATCTCAATTTCATCTCCCATGATGGCAAAGCCACCGATATAGCTTATCGTGCAAAGCACCTGGAAGGCGACGAGGTAACTAAGCAATGCCAGATATTTTTCACACACGATTCTTCTCCTGGAAATCGGCAGCACTGCCAAAAATTCCACGGTATGTCCGAATTCCTCCTTGGAGAGGAGGTTACTTCCCAGCATCGCCGCAAACATAGCCCCGCCCAGCGAATGAATCATGGCAATCTCGGTGGCGTAATATCCCGACAGCGTACCGATACTGAGGCGATCCATACCGAATGCCGCCGACATGGCTCCCATCTGGGAAAACAGATCTCCCATGTCCGCAAGGGAGCTTTCCACACTTCCATAGAGCAGAATGCAGCCGAAACACATGCCGCCCACGCACAGCACCCATATGAGAAAGCTCTTAAAGTTCATTTTCATTTCCTGTCTGTACAGATTCATTCTTTCAGTCCTCCTTCTCATAAAAATGCATGAAGATATCCTCCAGCTCCGGCTCCTCAATGACAATATCCTCAATGTTATGCTGCGCCAGATCCCGGAACAGGTCGTTTAGGTTTCCCCGATAAACGAAATGCTCCTCCACCCCATCCCGGATCATGCGGATGTTTTTGGCATTGGTTCTGGTAAGGTTTTCCACGGTATCCGTACGGATCAGCTCGCCTTCCCGGATAATGGCCGCATGTCTGCAGTATTTTCGAATCTCGGGCAGCACATGGGAGGACAGAAAGCAGGTCGTTCCCTCCTTGTTGTACTCCAGAATCAGTTTGAAAAATTCCGCCTGCATCAGAGGATCCAGCCCGCTGGTCGGTTCATCGAAGATGAAAAGCCGCGGTTTATGCTGCATTGCGCAGACAATGCTCACCTTTTTGCGGTTGCCCAGAGAGAGCTCCTCCACTTTCTTCTCCCGGTCCACCTTCAGTCTCTCGCACAATTTCTCTGCCTCGTCCTCACAGTCCATGCCGCGCATCCTCGCCGCGTAACGGATGACCTCCTTTACCTTCATGGACGGATAGAACTGCGCCTCCGACGGCATATAGCCGACCTCACGGAGAATTTCTTCGGTCCGGGTCTTCACATCCATCCCAAGCACCTTAATCTCTCCCTGTTGAAAATGGGTAAGTCCCAGCATACTTCGGATCGTTGTGGATTTGCCGGCGCCGTTGGGGCCCAGATACCCGTAAATATCGCCCTCCTCCACGGTCAGTGTCAGATTGGTGACGCCACGGTGTTTTCCATAGTTTTTGGTAAGATTCCTGATTTCGATCGCGTTCAATTACTGTTCTCCTTTCCTCTTATAGACGTTCAATTCCTGATTCAGCATCTCGGTGTCAAACTTCCTTTTGACGTAGTATACTGCGATAAAACACAGATAGCAGACCAGCATATAAAATGCAAAGCCCAGGCTGACCCAAGGATTTCGCGCAAACCAGGACAAAAGATAGCTCTCGACTCCGTAGAAGACAGAACAGCCCAGGGAGGCAACCCATTCAAACAGGCCCAGTCTGTCCGTCTCCTCAAAATTGCGAAGCAGATACACCTGCACATACCCCATAATGTAGGTCGTCATGATCATTTCCGCAATGATCAGGATATCTGCCTGATAGATTCCGATGATCAGTCGGTAGGTGCAATAATAGAACAAAATTGCCCAGAAGTACAGACTGGCTTTGAATTCGATTCCGATTTCGACAGCTAAATACCTCTTGAAACGGTTCATCTTTTTCCTCCTTTCAGAATGCGGCGAAGCTCCTTTGCATAATGTCTTGAGATGATCACATGCTCCCCGTTGCTCATCTCTGCGTCAATACGATTCCCGGAAAGGCTCTGCAGTCGATCGATGTGGTAGATGTTCATCACCATCGATTTGCTGCATCGAAAGTACCCCTCCTCCGAATATTTTTCCTGGGCTGCCGTCAAAGACTCTCCGGAGCTGTACACTTCATCCGGTGTGTAGAGATAGGTGATACCGTCCACGCTCTCCAGGTAGATTACATCCCGGGGATGCAGTACAACCTGTTGCCCGTCCTGCTTCCCCACGAGCATCGTCCCCGTTCGATCCAGATAATGCAGCAGAGCCGTTATCTGAGGAGTCATTTCGCGATACCTGAGAATCACCTCATCATTTCCTTCCGCTATCTGTTCCAGTCTGATCTTCATCTCTCCGTCCATACCTTTCCGATACTTGGTGAAGCTCTACACTAACCATATCGAAATTTCCCCATAAAAACAACCCATTTCCCCGCAAGTTGCACTTTTGGGGTCATAGGTTGCAATCCGCACCACCGTACATGCGATATGAAAAAGGGAACCGGTACATGCCGATTCCCTTTTAAAAACTGTTTTGTAATTGTAACACCGGTAGGCTTATACCAGCTCAAGTACAACTTCCATAGCTGCATCGCCCTTACGCTGACCGATCTTGATGATTCTGGTGTAACCACCCTTACGATCTGCATACTTTACAGCGTACTCATCGAACAGTTTTGCTACCAGATCAATGTCCTTGGTGTTCTTTTTCTTGCCTGCGTTCTCAGAGGGAACCTCTTTCACAGGATTCAGAACCTTGAGCATCTGACGTCTTGCATGCAGTCTGGAAGGCTGATCCTTCTTGATCTCCTTCTCAACGGACTCATACTTGGTAACCTTCTTGCCGTCAACAACTTCCTTTACACGCTTACCCTCGCTATCCTTTACGGGAACCTTAGCGGTTACGGTAACGGTGTCGAAGTTATCCTTCTCTTTGATTGCCAGAGCGATCAGGCCCTCAGCGATCTTTCTTACTTCCTTAGCCTTAGCCTCGGTGGTAACGATCTTGCCGTTCGCGATCAGAGCGGTCACCTGATTTCTCAGGAGTGCCTTTCTCTGGGAAGAAGTTCTACCTAATTTTCTGTACTTTGCCATTTTACTATTCCTTTCTCTTTTCATGGTACATCCGGCCACGCGCTTTGGACTTACTTACCGAATGCCTGGGCTGTCATCGGACAGCATTTACAAATATCCACTTTAGAGATGAACCCCTGCAAACACATCGGTCTTACTGCATGGGTCATATCTGCTCTTTTACTCTTCGTTGGGATTCAACTGAAGTCCCAGCTCTTTCAGCTTAGCAAGCACTTCCTCGAGGGACTTACGACCAAGGTTACGAACCTTCATCATATCCTCGGAAGTTCTGTTGCAAAGCTCCTGAACGGTGTTAATACCCGCTCTCTTCAAGCAGTTGTAGGAACGAACGGAGAGCTCCAGTTCGTCAATGCTCATCTCAAGCACTTTCTCCTTCTCATCATCTTCCTTCTCCACCATAACCTCAGCGGTCTTAGCGTTCTCGGAAAGGTCGATGAAAAGGCTCAGATGCTCACTCAGAACCTTAGCTGCCAAGCTTACTGCCTCATCGGGAACCAGGGTTCCGTTGGTATAAACATCGAGTGTCAGCTTGTCAAAGTCAGTGATCTGTCCTACACGGGTATTCTCAACAGTTACATTTACTCTCTCCACAGGAGTGTAGATGGAGTCAACAGCAATGACACCTACCGGCAGGTCCTCATGCTTGTTCTTGTCAGCACTCACATAGCCACGACCCTTGGTAATCGTAAGCTCTATATAGAGCTTGGTGTCCTTACCGCTCAAGGTAGCGATAGGAAGATCGGGATTTAAGATCTCGATATCCTGGTCAGCCTGAATATCGGAAGCACGTACAATGCCTTCACCCTCGAACTCGATGTAAGCAGTCTTTGCTTCGTTGGTCTCGCTGTTGTTCTTAATTGCCAGACTCTTGATGTTCATGATGATCTCAGTGACATCTTCCTTTACACCGGGAATGGAACTGAACTCATGCAAAACACCGTCAATCTTGATCTGGCTCACAGCAGCGCCGGGCAATGAGGAGAGCATGATTCTTCTCAGGGAATTTCCGAGAGTGATACCATAGCCTCTCTCCAAAGGCTCAACTACGAATTTACCGTACTTCTTGTCTTCAGAAATCTCAGCAACCTCAATATTCGGTCTTTCAAAATCAAACACTGCCAATACCCTCCTTTACCGATCACGCTTTACTTGGAGTACAACTCGACGATAAGCATCTCATCTACGGGAACATCGATCATCTCTCTGGTGGGAAGATTCTTGATGGTACCCTTAAGGCCTTCGATATCAACATCCATCCACTCGGGAGTAAGTCTGCCACCGGTAACCTCAACGATATCCTTATATCTCTGGAGAGACTTTGCCTTCTCGGAGATAGCGATTACATCGCCTGCCTTGATCAGGTAAGAAGGAATATTTACAACCTTACCGTTTACGGTAACATGCTTGTGATCTACGATCTGTCTGGCCTCTCTTCTGGTTCTTGCAAAGCCCATTCTGAACACCACGCTGTCCAGTCTGCTCTCCAGAAGAACCATCAGATTCTCACCGGCCATGCCCTTCATACGGTCAGCCTTCTCATAGTAATTTCTGAAAGGCTTCTCCAGCACGCCGTAAATGAACTTTGCCTTCTGCTTCTCACGCAGCTGAAGACCGTACTCACTTACCTTCTTGCCCGCTCTTGCGGAAGTTCTGTTGGACTTCTTGTCATAACCCAGATAGGAGGGCTCAAGACCTAAAGATCTGCATCTCTTTAATACGGGAACACGATTAACTGCCATTTTATTAATATCCTTTCTTGTCTGTTTACAACGCTTAAAAAGCGCCTTCTTCCAACGATTAAGTTACTAAACTCTTCTGCGCTTGGGAGGACGGCATCCATTGTGAGGAACGGGTGTTACATCACAGATGCTGACAACCTCAAGACCACAAGCAGACAATGCTCTGATTGCTGCCTCACGGCCTGATCCGGGTCCCTTTACGAATACGTCAACGGATTTCAGTCCATGTACCAGAGCAGCTTTGGTAGCCGTCTCGGCTGCCATCTGAGCAGCATATGGAGTAGATTTCCTTGAACCTCTAAATCCGAGACCACCGGCACTTGCCCAGCTGAGGGCATTTCCTTCGGTATCAGTCAAAGTAACAATGGTATTGTTAAAGGAAGACTGAATATGTGCCTGTCCGCGTTCAACGTTTTTCTTTACGCGCTTTTTTGCCACCTTCTTGTTGGCTGCGCTTGCAACTTTCTTTGCCATTTAAACTAACCTACTTTCTCATATTTGTTTGCGAGTTACATTCTTACTGATTATTTCTTCTTGTTAGCAACAGTACGCTTCGGTCCCTTACGGGTTCTAGCGTTGTTCTTGGTGTTCTGTCCACGAACGGGCAGACCCTTACGATGACGGATACCACGATAGCAGCCGATTTCCTGAAGTCTCTTGATGTTTAAAGCAACCTCTCTTCTGAGGTCACCTTCCACCAGAATACCCATCTTCTCGATTGCCTCAGTGATCTTCTTCACCTCATCGTCGGTGATGTCTCTTACTCTGGTATCCGGATTTACGCCAACCTCTGCACACAGCTTGGTTGCGGTAGGTCTTCCGATACCATAGATGTAAGTCAGACCGATCTCAATTCTTTTTTCTCTGGGTAAATCAACACCTGCGATACGAGCCATTTACGTTTCCTCCACTTCTTGCTCTAAAAAGCTTTCGGCACCATTGGTGCCCCGGTACTTTCTGTACCGTGGTACACTTCGTACCCCGCACGAATTGTGCGTCGCGCATTCTTTTGGTCTGTTATTCATGCGCTTTGTTACCAGGTTGATTGGGGCTTTCACCCAATCGGACAAATCATCCGATCTTTCCGGGGCAGCGACCTTAAACCGCCGCTTCGGTATCAACAAGTAATCTCCCGTAAGCTCTATCCGCATTCTCTATATGAAAACCGAAAGCCTTTATCGCTTTCGATTCAGCCGCTCATACATACGAACAGGACAAGAACTCACATCTTGATCATTTTTCGATCAAGCGGTGATTATCCCTGTCTCTGTTTGTGCTTCGGATTCTCACAGATAACTCTGATTTGTCCTTTTCTCTTGATGATTTTGCACTTTTCGCAAATCGGTTTTACTGATGATCTAACCTTCACGTTAAACCCTCCTTTCAAAAAAGACCGTT
>CAMAGI010000042.1 GCA_945833775.1 uncultured Lachnospiraceae bacterium | reverse complement strand
TATCTGGGATTTACCATTCTGCTTCCGGCGCTGGTATTTTATCGCAAGGTCAAGGACTTCCCGGCGGCAGTGAGGTTTCTGATTTATTTTACCATAGGTAATTTTTATATTATTAATTTGGTGCAGACCTTGGAGCTGGTCTATTGCTCTTATCGGAGTACGCTGCTGCTGTTTACGTTTGTTCCGGCGGCACTTGCGGCGATAACAATTTACCGGCTGCCAGTGGCTTCGTATTGCAGGAAAATAGCGGACGAACTCCAGCATTATCTGTTCAAGGAGCTTGGCTTTCGAAGCTTCTGGCGGCATAGGCTTCTGGAACTGACCTGCTTCCTGCGCTGGGCCGGAAAGCAGCTATGGCGGCTGCTGAAAGAGGTGTGGCTTGATATTCCGTTCCTGGCGGTATTCCTCTGGGTACTTTGGAAGCTCTGCTGGCCTGGCATTCTGAATAGCTGGGGCTTCGGCGCGTCGGATGTTCCGGTACATAACTATTGGATTAACGGCCTGATCAACAACGAGCTGTATATTGCGGGCATCTACCCCATGGGGATGCATTGCATGCTGTATTATCTGGCCACGATTTTGAATATACCGGTGTATGTCACCCTGCGGTTATTTTGGCTGATCCAGTACGCGATGATCGCCGTGGTGCTGCTGGCGTTTTTAAAAGGCTGCTGCAAAAACCGGTTCCTTCCCTATTTGGGAATGATCGGATTCGTGGGGCTGAAATGGTTTGTGGGAATCACCTATTCCAGATTTGGCGCCACATTGCCGCAGGAATTTGGAATGATGTATATTCTTCCCGCCATCTATTTCGTGATTGCCTTCTTTCGGGAGCGACAGGCGGAGCTGGAGCGGGGAATCAACCGCATCCGCTGTACGTCTTCCTGGCTCCTTCTGGGATTTTCCCTGAGTTTTTCCCTGACGCTGACCTCCCACTTCTATGACACGATGGCCGCGGGAATCATTTGCATTGGCATTGCGGTGGGCTACAGCGGTTGGATCTGGAGAAAAGCCTATTTCTGGCGCATTATGCTGTCGGGCATTCTCAGCATTCTGATGGCATTCCTGCCCATGGCTGTGGCGTTCCTGACGGGCAAGAGTCTGCAGGGCTCTATGTACTGGGCTATGAATATTATCGGACTTCGGGCTTATACGGAGCTGGTCTTCCAAATCCTCTGCGTCGGCGTTGTGGCTGTGACAGTCGGCGGCATTGTTCTGGTTGCGGTTCAGATCAGGAAAGGGAAACTCTCCTTTCAGGACAAGCCGGTTCCAAAGACTTCACGGATTGGCGGTTTGGTCCATCAGGCCATCGGGGTCCTGTTATTGGCGGCGGTTCTGTACATCGGTTGGAAATACAAAAGCACGATTTTATGGGGGCTCCACCAGAATGTAATTCAGCTGCCTGACAGAAATTGGCTCCTTTACGGCGCGGCGGCGGCTCTGTTTGTCGGGGTTATCCAGCGGTATTTTATGGACAGAATGGATGGCGCGGCATGCCTGTCAATGCTGGCCGCGGAAATGCTCTGGGGATTGCTGCTTGTCAGCGGCAGGCTGGGATGGCCGGTCCTGATGGACCCTGCCCGCAGCTGCGTTTATACCGCGTATCTGATTCCTGTGGTTGCGGTGATGACCTTGGATGGGGCTGTTCAGATCCTCATCCCGGTGCGTTTCGGCACCATCCGGCGGGCCGCGGCCTGGGTCTTAGCGGCGGCTTTGCTGGTTTGCGGAAGTCAGGCAGGTCTTCTGCGAAATGCTTTTGGCGGCGGCAATTTGGAGATGAACGAGGCGATTCTTTGCACAACCAATATTCTCAGGGACAATCAGGGGAAAAATGACAAATGGACCATTGTGTCTGCCAATGATGAGCTGCGAATGACGGAGCAGTATGGCCGGCATACAGAGACCATCACGTTCTTGGAGAATATGGAATACTGGAATGAAAACAAGGAAGTGAAGATTCCGACAGATCGGGTATACTTCTACATAGAAAAGAAGCCGCTGAATTATGCCAACGGCTACAACGGAATCATTCCGGAGGTGTCCGAGGAGGAAGCGGGCAAGCCCCTTCCGACAAACTTCAGCCTTAACGCATACAATGGCACCAACCGTGCCATCACCATGTCGCGTATGTATTACTGGGCCCAGGCATTCCGGAAACTGTATCCCAACGAACTGAAAGTATATTACGAGAATGAACGATTTGTCTGCTATTATATTGAACAAAACCCTTATCGATTATACAACTTCGCCATCGACTATGGATGTAATTCATATGACTAAAATGACCGGTCAAAGGAGCAAACATGGACATCATGTTGGTAGGCGGCGTCTCGTTGATGATGCGGGCGCTTTCATCTAAATTGCATAAAGAGGGACATCGCCTGTATGTTCTGTCAGGAAGCCGAGATCCGGGCAATCATTATCAACATGTCTTTGAACAGTATGATTTTCCCTATGACTGTCCTTCTGTTGAGGAGGTATTCCGCAGCGTACAACCGGATGTAACGATCCTGCTGGGCGCCTTTGACGGAAATTTTACCGGCCAGGATCAGAAGAGGGAGACGGTGCGTTTTTCGGCCAGCCTGCAAAATATCCTGCTGTCCTGGGCGGCCATCGGAAAAGGGCGTCTGATCTATCTTTCCTCAGCGGAGGTTTACGGCGACTCTTATCAGATGCCGGTATCGGAAACGATGGCCCCTGCCCCAAAAGGGATTCGTTCGCTGATGCTGTATCAGGGAGAAGAAAGCTGCCGCTTCTATCACGAGCACCTGGGCAGAGATGTATTGGTTCTTCGCCTGGACCGTCTGCACGATGTTCCTGTGAATCCAAGAGAAGCTTCGGAGATGATTTGCGGAAGAAAATGTCTGGATGCCTTTCGGGATGGTTCGGTATCCTACAGAAGCAATTACCATTACGGACTTACCTATCTTGGAGATGCCGTTGAGAGCATCAACAAGCTTGTGTCCTGCCAGACCCACAGGGAATGGCTGTATCATATCTCAAGTTCCAAGGCTTTTTCGGAACGGCAGATCGTGGACGCGATTTGCCAGTCTCTGGGAGACAAGGTAGAGAGAATTGATAACACCCTGGAGGAAGGCTATTGCGTAATTCTTTCCAATGAGCGGCTGAAGCAGGAATTTGGATTTTTCATTTGGCGTGAGCCGGAGGATACCGTCCAAAGAAGCCTGCGGTATATGCACGAGCACAGCTTCCGCTTCCTGGACGCGGAGCATCAGGGGCTGGATCTGTGGCACAGGATCTATTATCGCGTGATGAAAACGCTGGGAGCGCTGGTGCCGTATTTGGAAAACATGGTATTCTTCATTCCGTTTTTCATGCTGAATAACCGGGCGACAGACAGCCAATATTTTTCAAAAATTGATTTTTATCTGTTGTATGTGCTCTTGTTTGCCATCGTCCACGGACAGCGGCAGGCCACCTTTTCAGCGGCGCTGGCAACCATGGGATACCTGTTCCGGCAGATGTACGGCCGTACCGGCCTGGCGGTTGTGACGGATTATAATACCTATGTGTGGATCGCTGAGATTTTCATTCTGGGACTGACCGTCGGGTATATGAAGGACACGCTGCGGTTCCTCCGGGAGGAGAAGGAGCAGGAAGTGGATTTCCTGCAGGAGCGTGTATCGGATATTGGTGATATCAATGACAGCAACCAGCGGGTTAAGGAAGGGCTGATCAATCAGGTCATCGATTATGACAACAGTTTGGGCACGGTCTATGAGGCAACGGAGCAGCTGGCAAAGGATCAGCCGGTGGAAATTCTCTTTCACGCGATTTCTACCATTCAGCAGCTGATGAAGTGCCGGGATGTGGCCATTTATCGAATGAATGAGGATCATTACGCCAATCTCATTGCCTATTCCTCAAAGAGAGCCGCTTCCATGGGGAACAGAGTCTATATTCCCGACAAAAAACCCCTTGAGGAGGCGTTTTCACACAATGAGGTTTATGTGAACCGATCCATGGAAAAAGCATACCCAATGATGGCATACAGAATTCCAACGGCAGAAAAGATACAGACCTGTATTTTGATTTGGAATCTGCCGCTGGAGAGGATGACCATTGCGGAAGCAAACCGGCTGGTCATTATCGGCAAGCTGGTTCAAAACTCCATACATAGAGCCGACCGCTATTTGCAGTCCCTGCATGAGGGAACAGAGCTTTATTCAGAAAATGTCCTCAGAGAGGATGCCTTCGAGAAACTGGTATCTGCCTATCGGGATGCCGGAAGGAAGAACCTGACAGAGTATACGCTGCTGCAAATTCTCTGTACAAAAGCGGAGCAGAGGGATAAAGCCCGGGTGCTGTGCCATACGCTGTGTGAGATGGATTACATTGGTAGGCTGTCCGATGGCAATCTCTATGTTCTGCTATCCTGTACGGACCGCAAGGGCGGTACGCTTGTGCAGGAGAAGCTGGAGAAGCTGGGCATCCATTCCAGCATCAGCGAGGAGAGCGGATTATGACCGTGGAAAGGATCAGATTTCTTGCTGTCGTGATCGTCAACTGCGTGGTGACGATGGGATATCTGATATGGTATCTGATATTCAAGCGGGATCAGGACAACCGCAAGCAGTATATCATGCACGCCGTAATCATGGTTCTTTGTCCGGTGGTTGGCCCATTGTTCTTTCTGTGCGGGTACCTGAAATATCGTTTTATCAAGTTCGGAGACAGGGACCTTTCGGATGTGGAGTTCAGCAAGCAAAGGCATGCCGCGCGTGTCAAGGCAGATGAAGAACGGGAACGGAATATTGTACCGGTTGAGGAATCGATCATGATCTCAGACCAGGAGAAGAAGCGGACCAATATGCTGAACATTCTGCTGGGCGAGACTGGGGAAACGCTTTCGGCCATTGCGCTGGCGCTGGACAGTGACGATTCGGAGGTGGCCCATTACGCCGCCTCGTTTCTCCAGAGCAAGCTGGATGCGTTTCGGGAACGTGTGCGGCAGTCGAAGCAGATGATTCAGGAGCAGAAGGACCGGGGAGAGCCGTACCAGGATGCGGTTCTGGTGCTGATCCGGGATATGGATCAGATTCTGAAGCAGCAGGTGCTGACCCGGGTGGAGCAGCTGGACTATGTGGGTCAGATGGAGACGCTGTGTCAGGACCTTTATGACAATGACCGGGACAGGCTGGAAGTGAGCTGCTACAGCAGCCTGTTCAGCCGCCTTCTTGAATTGCAGGCATACGACAGAGCAGAAGTCTGGGGCGAACGGTTTGCCGATCAGTATCCGGATCAGCTGCAGCCGTATACGCTGCGTATGAAGCTGTATTTTGAGACGGAACAGACAGAGCGATTTATGCAGGTCCTGGCAAAGCTGCGGGCGTCAAACATTGAGATCGATTATCAAACGCTGGAGCTGATTCGCATGATTCAGTGATAGACGACGATGGGGGAAATACGATGCTTTCAAAGCGAAATTTGGCTATGATGCTCATCATGTTTGGTGTTGTTCTGGTTCTTTTTCTCTCCACTGCGGTGATGAAAGAATATTTTAATGACTATGATGTGAATCATGCGGCGCTGGAAGACAGAATTTCCCGTGAAAGGAGCGAATTCGCTACAGGCCCGCGGCAGCATGTTGTTTATGTAGGCGCACAGGATGCCGGCTTTTATCCGCCAATTCTGGAATGGGCCGGGTATCGGAAGATGTCCTTTTACGAAGCGGCGGATGTGGAGACCGGCATTGCGCAGGCGGATGCCTATGAGAAAGCGGATGCCTATCTTCTGCTTGACGGGGATGCGCTGGAGCAGGATACCCAGCAAGCGGCGGAGCTTCTGACAGCTTATGTGCGGGAAGGCGGCACGGTCATCTTCTGTTCCCTGCCCGATTACCAGACGATCCAAGGCTGCGATACTTTGCGGCAGCTGCTGGGCATTCAAAAGCTTCGCGCGGAGTCGGTGGAGCTCTTGGAGATCTGGCTGTACGAAGGATTTTTATTGGGTGGCGAGGTGTGCTACGCATTCGATGAGCTGCAGATCCCGGAACGGATCGACATGGGACGGGAGATTCCGTGGTACGACATTTCCGCCAGAACCAAATCCTATATGGTTGGATATGTCACAGCCCGGGAAAAAGGAGACGCTGGACTTTCCAACGAGGACATGCCGGCGATCCTTTGGAGAAGCAATACGGGAAACGGCTGCGTATTTGCGGTCAACGGGGACTATATGGAGGGAGAGGCTGCGCTCGGACTTTTGGACGCTATGGTATATGAGTCCAGAGAGTATGCGCTCTACGCGGTTGTAAACGCACAGAATCTATCTGTGGCCGGGTTTCCGACCCTGACCTCAGAAAACGAGGAAGCCTTTCGGCAAGTATACGGATTCGATTCTCAGCAGTTTTGCAGGGATGTTATCTGGCCCTCCCTGGTGGCGGCCACGGAAAGCGGCGGTTGGAAGATTTCAGCCTTTTTGTCTGTAAAACAGAGCAATGCAACGCCTCCGGAGGCGAATATGGATTTCTTCACCGAATATTTGAAGTATTACAATGAAGAATCCGCGGAAGCCGGAATTGCCCTGGGCCGGAAAGAGGATACCGATATCCGCCGATCCCTGACTGAGGAGAAAGCAAAGCTAGATTCCATGGATCTGACCTACGCCTTTACCGGCGGCTATATCCGCTCTGAAAATGAGGAGCAGCTGTCCCGGCTGTTGAAGCCGGATGGATCTATGGATATTCTCCCGGATATGCGAACGGTGGTAACGGAGGGCGGTTCGGAGCAAGCGGTGTTCTCCTGGCTCACAGACCAGATCACCAGGCAGAGTATCACCGTAGATGGGTATCAGCATACCTACATGGATAATTTTCGGTTAAAGAGCCTGCAAACGGCGTTGGGGTATTCCAATGTTCAGGCGGATATGTACCGGGTCGTCTGGCTGGAAGCCAGAAAGGATGCCTGGGAGTGTGTTTCGGAGGAATTAGCTGCCAATATTGACACTCACTGGAAGCCCTTTGCCGCGTTTGACAAGACAACGATTACGGAAAGCGACAGAAGAGTTCGTATTTTTCTGAACGAAAGAATCACCAGCAGCATAAGCGACACCGAGGCAGGAAGGCAGATCACCGTGCAGGTTGAGAACTTTAACAACGAGGCTTGGCTGATGCTGCGGACCCACGGCGAGAAACCGAAGTCCATGGAGGGCGGCACCTGGAAGCGGATAGAAGAGGATGCCTACCTGCTGCATCTTACCTCGGACACAGCAGCGGTGGTGCTGCAGTCGGATCTGGAGAATTATTATTACGAAGGAATGTAAACTCGAGCAGGAGGAAACATCATGCGGATCTGTTTTATCGCGGAAGGATGCTATCCTTATGTGGTAGGCGGTGTGTCCAGCTGGATACACAGTATGATTCAGACATTCCCGGATCAGGAATTTATTTTGCTGACGATCATTGCCAACCGGAATTTGAGCGGACAGTTTGCTTATGCGCTGCCGCCCAATGTGACAGAGGTTCACGAGCTTTCTCTGGAAGATGTGGAATGGGAAAGTGTGAATAAGCATAATAAGACCAGATTAAAGCCGGAGGAATTTCATGCGCTGCGAAGCCTCATGTTGAATCAGGATGTGCAATGGGATGCCTTGTTTGATTTTTTCAAGAACAATCCGATATCCATAAACCGTTTGCTGATGGGAGAGGATTTCTACCACGCGGTGCTGGACTGCTACAATCTTCAATATCCGGACATTGTATTCTCTGATTTTCTATGGACCATGCGTTCGATGTATCTTCCGCTGTTTCTCACATTATCCATGGAGATTCCCCGGGCGGATGTCTATCATGCGGTGGCCACGGGCTATGCGGGAATTCTTGGCTGTATGGGCAAACACTTTTACCCCAGTCAGCTGATTGTCTCCGAACACGGAATCTACACCCGAGAAAGAGAAGAGGAACTGATAAAAGCCGAATGGGTACAAAGGCTGTACAAAAAGATTTGGATTCAGCAGTTTAAGAAACTATCGCAGGCAGCCTATGATAAGGCGGATATTGTGACCAGTCTATACCCGAATGCCAGAAAACTCCAGATCGAGCTTGGATGCCCTGCGAGAAAAACCATGGTGACCCCCAACGGGATCGACTACCAAAGACTGGAGCGTCTGCCCGGCGTCAGTCCGGAAAATGCCGGATATATTCATATCGGAGCGATACTCCGTGTGACACCCATCAAGGACGTGAAGACGCTGATTCAGGCCTTTGCCTATGCCAAGGAGAGACAGCCGGAGCTGAAGCTGTGGATTATGGGCCCCTTTGACGAGGACCAGGATTACGCGGCAGAGTGCTTCCGTATGGTGCAGACCATGAACCTTCAGGACATTGTATTTACAGGAAGAATCCAGATAACGGATTATCTTGGCTGGATGGATGCCACCATACTGACCAGCATCAGTGAGGGACAGCCCCTTACCATACTGGAAAGCTTTGCCGCCCGTGTACCCGTGATTGCCACCAATGTGGGGAACTGCCAGGGGCTTTTGTATGGGGAAGAGGATGACTTTGGACCTGCGGGAATCATTACCCATATTATGAATGTGCAGGAGATTGCGGATGCCATGATCTATATGGCAAGGCATCCGGAGCAGAGAAAGCGGATGGGAGAGGCCGGCTATCAGCGGATGATGTCTCGCTACAAGGTTGAGGATATGAAGGAGATCTACGAACAGATCTACGCACAGTGCGCCGCCCGTCAGGGCCAGATGTGGAACAAGTAGGAAAGGTAAGGGAAAAAGATGGCAGGAATCGGCGTTAAGCTGAACCGTATTTATCATAAGAATACGATTACAACCAATGTGATCGGCTTCTTCTACAGCACTGTTTTGACAATCGCGCCGGTTTTGGTCGTCATTATCAACCTGATGCTGATGCAGAAGGTGCTGAAATTCAATACAGTCGGCTATTTTGACAGAGAATTGTTCTCCTGCACGATTCTGTACATCTTTATTTTCGCACTGCTGACGGCGTCTCCTTTTAACGCGGTGCTGTCCAGGTACATGTCCGATGTGATCTTTGAATCGCGGTATGAGGATGTATTGCCCTGCTACCGGCTTGGCTTGCTGCTGAATATCTGCTTCAGCTGCCTTTTGGGAATCCCGTTTTGCCTCTGGGAGCATCTGGTGGGCGGTGTGCGCATTTTCTATGTTTTTACGGGGTATTGCGGCTATATCGGATTGGTGCTGGTGTTTTATAACATGCTTTATCTGTCAATCTGTAAAGAGTATCGGCTGATCTCCCTGTATTTTTTCATTGGCATGGTGATTGCCTTTCTACTGTCACTGTTTTTTCGCTTTCTTTTGAAGATGAGCATTCCTTACAGTATGCTGCTGGCATTGGCGATTGGCTTTTTCCTGATATCCGTGTTGGAGTCAGCGAAGATTCATCAGTATTTTCCGGACAACAGCGAGGAATACCGCAGAGTCCTGGTCTACTTCAAGCGGTACTGGCATCTGGTCCTGATCAACTTCCTGTACACCCTGGGGCTGTTTATCCACAATTTCGTATTTTGGGGAACCGATATGGCGATGCATCTGGTGAATACCTTTGTATGCAACCAGCCCTATGATATGGCAACGTGCCTGGCGATGTTTACCAACGTCTCAGCCAGTGTGATCTTTATCTCCAGAGTGGAAATGTATTTTCATGAGCGCTACAAGGCTTATGCGGATGCCGTATTCGGAGGCCGGGGAATCGATATCCGGAATACCCGAAGGAATATGTTTCGGCAGCTTGGCAGTGAACTCGTGACGTTGGTGCGGCTGCAATTTATTGTATCGGTTATCATCTATTTGATCTTTGTGATCTTTTTGCCGCGCAGAGGATATGCGGGGCTGGTCATGCGGATCTACCCAATGGTGGCGGCAGGATATTTTGTGCTGTTTTTAATGTATTCCGAGATCATTTTCCTGTATTACTTTGAGGATCTGTATGGAGCCTTGCTCACAGCGGGCAGCTTTTGCGGCGTTACGCTGTTGGCAAGTCTGCTGTCCACCCATTTGAATCCCATCTTCTATGGCTTGGGAATCTGGGCAGGCTCTTTGATTGGGTTTGTCACGGCGTATATGCGGCTTCGCTGGATGGAAAAACATCTGGATGAGCATATCTTCTGTCGTGGCAATATTATGAAGCAGGGCAAGGGAATCAAGCCTTCGCCAAAGGTTTTTGATACGTCTCAGACAACACAGGCAGAGGATATCCCGGTCAAAACCGAAGCAAGGGTGTAAGCAAGGAAAGTCAGATGAAAAAACTGTTATTTGTCATCAATACACTGGGCTATGGCGGAGCGGAGCGGGCGCTGCTCAATCTGCTGGGCGCTCTGGACCCGGCGCAATATCAGATTTCCTTGTTTGTTCTGACCGGTCAGGGAGAGCTCATCCACGAGCTCCCGGCCTACGTTGGGATTTTGAATGCAGATTACAACGACTGTTCTGTACTGACAAAGGCGGGCAGAACCCATCTGCTGAGATGCGTATTGCGGGCGGGAATCGGCAAGGGGCTTTTGGTGAAGCGAGCTAGGTATCTGCTGAAAAATCTTTACAGAATGTGCAGGGAAAAACGAATTCAGGCGGACAAGCTCTGCTGGCGTATCCTCGCGGAGGGCGCTCCCGCCCCGGAGGGGGAATACGACCTTGCGGTGGCTTATCTGGAAGGCGGCGCCACCTATTATGTGGCAGATCGGGTGAGAGCGAAGAAAAAAGCGGCCTTTGTACACATTGATTATGTACAGGCGGGTTATGGGAAAGCTTTGGATCTGGACTGTTACCAGAGGATGGATCATATTTTCACGGTGTCAAATGAGGTTAAGGAGCATTTTCTGGAGGTTTATCCTTCATACGAAAATAAAGTTTCGGTGTTTCCTAACCTGGTGGATCAGAAGCGGGTCTGCCGCCTTGCGGAGGAAGGGGAGGGCTTTTCCGATGCGTTTCATGGGGTCCGTATTTTGACCGTTGGCAGACTTACCGAACAGAAACGCTACGATGTGGCCATTGATGCCATGGCGCTGTTAAAGAAGACAAGCCCCGTACCGGTGCGGTGGTATGTGCTGGGAGAGGGAGCGCTTCGGGAGCAGCTGGAGCGGCAGATTCAGAAATTGGGTTTAGAAAAGGAATTTCATCTGCTTGGAGTAAAAGCGAATCCATTTCCCTATTACCGGGGATGTGATCTGTATGTGCATGCCACCGGCTATGAGGGAAAAAGCATTGCCATTCAGGAGGCGCAGATCTTGGGAAAGCCCATCCTGGCAACGGACTGCAGTGGAAACAGAGAGCAAATTGAACCGGATGTGGATGGGCGGCTGTGCCGGCTTGATTCCCAGAGTGTAAGCGATGAGATTCTTTGGATGATCGCGCATCCGGACCGATGCAAAGCATATGGGCAGCGGGCACGGCAAAAGAGTCTGGACAGTTCGGCGGGGTTTGATGCATTTTTCGCGTTGCTTGGGTCCTGAAATAGAAAGAGGGAAAGAAATATGAGCGTGCTAATCATTATACCAGCCTATAATGAAGAAAAGAATCTGAAGCGTGTTATCCCCCGCCTTCAGCAGGTGTGTCCGCAATTTGACTATGTGGTTGTCAATGACGGCTCGATGGATGGTACGGAGGATGTGTGCAGGCAGAATGGGTATCCCTGTATTTCGCTTCCGACGAACCAGGGAATCGCCGGCGCCGTGCGGACGGGAATGAAATACGCCAGTCAAAAAGGATATGATATGGCGCTTCAGTTTGACGCGGATGGGCAGCATCTTCCGGAGTACATTCCGGATATGGTAGATTGCATGGAACGGGAACACTGCGATGTGGTGATCGGCTCCCGGTATATTGGAGAGAAAAGGCCATTCAGCATCCGGACGGTGGGCGCAAAGTTGATTTCAGCCGCGATTTGGCTGACCACGGGAAAACACCTGTCGGACCCCACCAGCGGAATGCGGCTGTATGATAAGCGGGTGGTAGAGCAGTTTATCCGAGATGAGAACAGCGCACCGGAGCCGGATACCTTGTCCTATCTGTTTCGCCTGGGAGCGGATATCCGGGAAGTTAAGGTGGAGATGGCAGACAGAGTAGAAGGATGCAGCTATCTGACGCCTGGAAACGCGTCGAAATACATGATACAAATGCTGATGTCGATTTGCGTCTTTCAGTGGTTCCGGGACAGAAAGGGGATGCTGTAATATGAATATTTTAAGCTGGCCGCTTCGCATTCTGCTGTTTCTTGGAAGTGTTGTGGTATTTACGATCATTTCCCAGTGTATCAGAAAAAGACGAATTCAACTTAAGGACGGGATATTTTGGGTTGCGTTCGGCTTCCTGCTGATTCTGGTCTCGGTTTTTCCGGTGCTTGCGATATGGGCTTCCAGCATCCTTGGAATCCAGTCTCCGTCGAATTGTGTGTTTCTCATTCTCATTTTCCTGCTGGGCTGTCATCAGTTTTTTCTGACGATCCGGATATCGCGGTTAGAGATAAAAAACAACCAGCTGGTTCAGAACATCGCCATTTATCGAAAGCTGGAAGACGAGGAGAAGCACCATGAAAAAGAAAATATGCTTCTTTTCCGGTGATATCACAAGAAGCGGCGGCACAGAGCGGGTATCTTCCAAGATAGCCAACGAGCTGGCGAAGGACGGCGCCTGGGCGATCTGTTTTTTAAGCCTGGTGGAGCGGAAGAAAGAGCCCTTTTTCCCTGTAGACCCGGCAATCCCGCGATATCAGCTGGGGGATCACTGGATCAATCCCGGCCTGGGCTATTTGCCGCTGATCGGGAAATTGCGAACCTTCTTAAAAGAGAAAAAAATCGATATCATCGTAGATATCGACATCGTGCTGGATGTGCTTTCCATACCCGCCGCCAAATCGCTGGGGACAAAAGTGATTTCCTGGGAGCATTTTAACGCGGATTATGAGCTGTCTGTATGCTATCGGAAATGGATCCTCAGGTATTCCGTCAAGCGCTCTGATTATGTGGTGGTGCTTACGAAGGGGGATCTGGAGGACTATGGCAAACGACTGGGACGGCAGGACCGCATCGCGTATATCTATAATCCAGTCAACAAACCGGCGGACACCAGCAAATGGGAAAGAAAGAATCTGATCCTTACAGTGGGACGTCTGGTTCCGGAAAAGGGAATGGATGAACTGATGCATGTGGCGGAAGCCGTTCTGACAACGCATCCCGACTGGCAATGGCTGCTCCTGGGAGAGGGGGAACAAAGGAAGAAACTGGAACAGTTTCTCTTGGAAAACAACCTTCAAAACCGGCTGATCCTTATGGGAAATGTGGCGGATGTAGCCCTTTATCTGCGGCAAGCCAGCATCCTTGTTTCTTCCTCAAAGTACGAAGGACTGGGAATGAGCATTCTGGAGGCAAGGAGCATGGGAGTTCCCTGTGTCAGCTTCGCAGTAAAGACGGGTCCTCTGGAGATCATTCATGACGGCATAGACGGTTATCTGGTGCAGCCCTTCGACTGTGATACGATGACCGGGAAAATCAACACCTTGATTGAGAATCCTTCCTTGCGGAAGCAGTTTGCGAAGCAAGCGCTGCTGTCCATGGGCGATTTTGAAACAGAAACCATTATCAAACAGTGGAAAGACATTTTGGAGCGGTTGACATGCACATAAATGGAGTGACGAGCCTATGGCGCAGGTAAGCATTATCGTACCTGTATACCAGGTGGAAAAATATCTCAGGCAATGCATTGACAGTATTCTGGCGCAAACCTTTACGGATTTTGAACTGATTCTGGTGGATGATGGTTCTAAAGACCAATCCGGAGAAATTTGCGACGAATATGCGGCAAAAGAAAGAAGAATCTGTGTGATTCATCAAGCGAATCAAGGGCCTGGCGCAGCCAGAAATCACGGAGTTGCTGCCGCGTGCGGAACGTATATCCTGTTTCTGGATTCCGATGATATGTTGGATGGAAATGACGCACTGCGGATTCTGGTGGACTGCGCAGATGCCTCGCAGGCAGATATTACAGTTGGAAACTACAGACGGTTCAGCGCAAAAGGTGTCGAAGTGGTTTGTGCACACGGTTTTTCAAACGGGGTTGACAGCAGGACACCGGCCTTTCGGTATCAAGGTTTTTATTTGAATGGTCATCTTGCGTTTAATTGGGGAAAGCTGTATCGGAAATCCTTTTTACAGGAAAACCGGCTTATTTTCCGGAATTATCAGTTGGCAGAGGATAAGTTGTATAATATATGCTGCTGTGCCTGCTGCCCCTGCTATGCGTTTACAGAGCAAAGCGTCGTCTTATATCGCCGGACGGAGAATTCTTTAACCAGACAGGCTTCCTCGGACTTTATCAAAAACTGGATTCATCTGATCGAAGCCTTCAGCGGATTCCTGGTGGAGAACGGAATGCCAGGTGATTATTACGATGTGATCGCATTTCATTATTTTTACGGAAGTTTTTTCATTGTGGAGCAGGGTCTGCGTCATGGAGATGATTTTCGAGCGATTGTGAGGCGGATTCGGGAATACGGGCAGTATGACACGGTCAGAAAGGCGATGTGCGCACTGGCGAGGGGGAAATACATATCTGCCATTCCCTCTCTTTTGCGGCGTGTCATTACGTGGGGAGCGTCAGCCGCATTTTCTGTCCATGCCTATTGGCTGTTTGCCGTATCTACTGGCCTGTTTGTAAAAGCCCAGTATCAAAACGAGTAGATATAATACGTTAAATGTACCGGAGAATGTTTATGAACCAGAACTTACTCAGTATCATTACGCCGGTTTATCAGGTTGAACAGTATTTGCCCCAATGCCTTGACAGTATATTGGCTCAAACATATCCGCACTGGGAATTGATTTTGGTGGACGACGGATCAAAGGACCGGTCCGGAGAGATCTGTGATGAATATGCCAAAAAAGATGGTAGAATCCGTGTGATACACACGGAAAACAGAGGCGCGGGAGCAGCCAGAAATACAGGATTTGCGCATGCAACGGGAGAATATGTCGTATTTGTTGATAGCGATGATTATATTTCAGAGAATATGATTGAGAGATTGTATATGACAATCCACAAATCGAAGTATGACCTGGTGGTATGCAACTTCCTTCGCGCATATCCAGATGGGAAAAACGATTTTACAACGCAGTTTCCGGATATGGAAATCAGCGGCCGGGAAGTATTGGCTCATTGGAAGACACAGAAGAACTACGGGCTGTGGACAGTCCCTTGGAGCAAGATAATCAGAAAGAGCATTCTGGATCAAGTCAAATTTCCGGAGGGAAAGTATTTTGAGGATGAATTTTTCTCCGACCAGCTTTTCCTGAGATGTGACCGTGTTCGCGTCATACCGGACAGCTTGTATGTAAACAGGGTGCGAACAAGCAGTACGATGAATTCCCAGAAAACGAGAAACTATCTGGACTTGATTGATGCGTTTCAGGCGAGAATTGAATTGTACCTGGAACAGTCGCTCCCGGTGGATGAGGTATATAAAATCCTAATTTACCTGTTGGAGCCGTATTCCAAATGCGCGTCGGCGCGTTTTCAGGGCCAGGACAGAGAAAGACTTCGCCAGGCAAGGGCCTTCATCCGGAAAACTTCGTGGCTTTTGATGAAAAAAGAGCTGTCCCTGGTGAAAAAGGGATCGCTTCTGGCAATCGGAGTATGTCCCAGCCTGACATTTCGTGGGGCAGTACGGCTTCGCGGTCAGCTGGAAAAGTATTTGTAATGGGATAGGGGAAATGGTATGCGGAAAATATGTGTAATCATGGGCGGCGTGATGCCGGTCCCGGCGGTATGCGGCGGCGCGATTGAGACGCTGATTACCAGTATTGCAAAGCAGTATTCCAGTGAAGATGGCTTTGCGCTGACCATATGCTCCGTCTATCATCCGGAGGCAGTGAAGGCCGCGAAGCAGTATCCGGCTGTGCGGTTCTTCTGGACACATACCAGAAGTGTCAAAAATTTGTTTTTGCATGCCATTTTTCTTGGTGTGCGCATGACCACCGGGAAGTGCATTCGGTCTATGCAGCGGCATTACAATGAAATCGCGGAATTATTTCAACGAGAGAAATTTGACCTCATTATCGCGGAGGGCGGCGATACCCAGGCAATCACTGATATCGCCAAAGGCTATCATCGGGATCAATTCGTAAATCATGTCCATATCCATTATTTACCGCCTGAAAACGTTGTAAAAAACTATGGGCACGTCATTGGCGTCAGTGAATTCGTTACAAAGGAATATCTAAAAGTCTGTCAAATGCCGGTAAGAGTCCATGTGCTGAAAAACGCGATTAATGTGGAGTTGTTCAGCACAGCCGTATCAGATACCAAAAAAAGAAGCATCCGGAAAAAGCTGGGCTTGTCTGAAACGGATTTTGTAATTCTTTATGTCGGAAGAATTATGGA
>CAMAGI010000041.1 GCA_945833775.1 uncultured Lachnospiraceae bacterium | reverse complement strand
AGCTTCCAGAAATTCCACTTGGTCTCGCCCTTAGCCCGCTCCACATTCTCGTATTCCAGCCATTTGGTGCGAAATCCCACCCAGCCGAAAATTCCCTTGGTGAAACGATTGTATTCCGGCATGGCGAGGATGGAGTCCACCATCTGTCTGGTCATCAGACGATAGTCCCTTGCTCCGTCCATGATCTCGGTCCTGGAAATCTTCTTCATCAGCCGGTAGAACATCCGGGCAAAAAAGCTCCGGACCGGAGGCTCACCCTTGCGGCTCACACGCCTTGTGGCTACGGAATCATACCCTTCCTTCAGATAGCGGAACATCTCCGGCAGAAGGGAAGGAGGATCCTGGAGATCCACATCCATGATCACCACATAGTCCCCCCGGGATTTCTCAAGGCCTGCATACATTGCAGCCTCTTTTCCGAAATTCCGGGAGAAGGATACCAGGTGCACACGCTCGTCCTCCTCATGGAGCTTCTTCACTTCCTCCACGGTACGGTCGAGGGATCCGTCATTGATGTACAGTATCTCAAGTTCGATGTTCTCCTCTTTGAAAAAAGGATCGTTTTTGATCATCTCACGATAAAAAAGATCAACGCTCTCCTCCTCATTATAGCAGGGAACAACCACACTCAATAAACTCATAAGTTCCTCCGAACATAATTTCTTTCTTTTTCAGTATACTATTCTCATCTCGAATTCGCAAGTTAAAACGTTACGGCATGGACTTTTCCGAGATTTTGGATTATACTGTGGTTTGAAGTATTACGAAAAGAGGCGCGTTATGAATTTTTTCCAGGAATTTCTCAGCAATGATATTTTTCTGACCGCCGCCGCAGGCTGGCTGGTGGCTCAGATTCTCAAGACCCTGATCCACATGTTCTTCACCCGGAAATTTGTTGCGGAGCGGCTCGTCGGGAGCGGTGGAATGCCCAGCTCCCACTCTGCAACCGTGTGCGCGCTGGCCGTTGCATCCGGCTACAAATTCGGTGTCGGCAGCTTTGAGTTTGCCATCTCCCTTCTGCTTGCTATTATCGTCATGTACGATGCCATGGGTGTGCGCCGGGAGACCGGTATTCAGGCCAAGGTTCTCAACGATATGATTAAGATGTTCGAGGACATGGGCCGCAGTGAGTTGTCCACCAACGATAAGCTGAAGGAATTTGTGGGGCACACCCCCCTTCAGGTCATTGCGGGTGCGCTTCTGGGCTGCCTGATCGCCGTAATTTTCCATTATACATTATGGCTTTCTTAAGATTGGATAAACTTCCCGCAAAGCGATGACATTCCCGGACAAGTGTGCTAGAATGTGCATATATTTATGAAAGTGAGGCTTTATCCAAATGAAGTGTAAGACGATGCTGCCTGTTCTTTTGGCAGTTACGATGCTCTTGTCTTCCTGCGGTCTTGGCAGTGAAGATCCGCCGATTCTTCCCGAATCGCAGGAGAGCAGTTCTGATAAAAACAGCATTCCCGAGACGGAGGAGACGCAGTCGGAACCGATTAAAATAATTGTCGAGGATGACACCACCGCCCCCCGCGAAGGTATGGTGCGCAGCCGTCTGACCAACGAATGGATCGATGCAGAGGTTGCCGCTCTTCGTCCGATCGCCGTGATGACGCCCAACGAAATCAATGCCGTTCCCCATTACAATCTCTCTAACGCCTCCATCATCTATGAGGCGAACGTGGAGGACAACATGACCCGTATGATGGCAGTCTACGAGGATTGGCAGGATCTTGAGAAGATCGGAAATGTCCGAAGTCTCCGCTCCTACTTCGCCTATTGGGCATTCGAGTGGGATGCCGTCATTGTACATTACGGGGGACCCTTTTTCATCAACGAACTGTTGGAGCTCCCAACGACCCAGACCGTCAACGGTGTCGGCGGAGATGACCAGGCGTTCTTCCGGTCCTCGGACCGCTCTACACCGCACAATGCCTACGCCAGCGGGGAAGGCATTCTGAAGGTCATGAAGAAAAAGGGATACGACACCGGCTATCGGGGGCTTTCGGAGGAACAGCATTACCGTTTTGCCACCAAGGCTGATCCCAACACGCTGGAGCAATACGGGCGGGATGCCAAAGCGGCAACCTATATCGATATGTCCGGTTGTTATCCGCTTACGAGATGTTACTTTCGCTACAATGAGGAGGACGGACTCTATTACCGTTATCAGCATCTGTCCGGCGGCAACGATGAAGCCCATCTGGATGCCGTGACCGGCGAACAATTGAAGTTCAAAAATATTTTGGTACAGTACATGAAATACGAGGACCTGGGTGAGGGCTATCTGGCTTTCCAGTGTCACGACAACACCCACGACGGGTATTACTTTACCAACGGCAGAGGGATTCATGTCACCTGGGAAAAGGGTTCCGATTACGGTGCTACGAGATATTACGACGACAACGGCAACGAGATCCTGCTCAACACCGGCAAGACCATGGTCTGCATCGTAGAAGATGACGACGTATTCACTTTCCGTTAGCCAAAGCAGAAACAGAGAAACGCGCACCGCAAAGCGCACAATAAAGAGCCGACAGCGATCAGCTGCCGGCTCCTTTTCTTGCACTTTTATTGAACTTTATTTGCCCAGTCCCAGGCGGTTGATGGCTGAGAAAATCGCTCTCACGGATGCCCTTGTGATGTTTGAGCTCACGCCGACGCCATAGGTAACGCGTCCCGTCTCCGCATCCAAAAGGTGAATGTATGCCGCTGCCTGGGAGTTTGCACCGCTCTGCAGAGCGTGCTCCTCGTAGTCCAGAATTTTAATGGAGATGCCCAGCTCCTGAGCCAATCCTCTCTGAACCGCATCGATGGGGCCGTTGCCCACTGCCTCGAAGAACTTCTCGGTTCCGTGATCGGAATACACAACAGACACTCTGGTGTCAAAGTCGGTCTGAACCGATCCGGACAGATCATCCACGCGAAGCTTGCGGAAATGGATGGGTTCCTTGCGATCCAGGTATTCGGCCTTGAAGGCTTCCATGATCTGCTCCGGTGCCACCTCGCCCTGCTTTTCGGAGATGGCCTGTATCACATTTGCAAACTCCTTGTGCATGGCCTTCGGAAGCTTGAAGCCGTAATAGGTATCCATAATGAAAGCGACACCGCCCTTGCCGGACTGGGAATTGATCCGCACAATCGGCTCATACTCTCTTCCGATATCCGCAGGGTCAATGGGCAGATACGGCACCTGCCAGATCTCGCTGCCGCGCTCCTTTAATGCCTGTACGCCCTTGTTAATCGCATCCTGATGGGAGCCGGAGAAGGCGGTAAACACCAATTTGCCCGCATAGGGATGTCTGGGATGAATGGGCAGCTTACAGCAGCGCTCGTATATCTCAATGATCTCGTTGATATGCTCAATATTCAGCTTGGGATCAATTCCCTGAGAAAACATATTATAAGCAATGTTTAAGATGTCCACATTGCCGGTTCGCTCTCCGTTTCCGAAAAGCGTTCCCTCCACGCGGTCCGCTCCCGCCAAAAGAGCAAGTTCCGCGCTGGCGACACCGGTTCCCCGGTCGTTGTGCGGATGCACGCTGATCACAAGGCTCTCCCGATTTTCAAGATGCCCGATCATCCACTCGATCTGGTCGGCATACACATTGGGTGTATTCATCTCAACCGTGGAGGGGAGATTGATGATCATGGGATTCTCGGGGGTGGGTCCCCAGGTTCTGCTGACAGCGTTGCAGATTTCCAGCGCATAATCCAGCTCCGTTCCGGTAAAGCTCTCGGGAGAGTACTCCAGAATGATCTTACCGGGGAATTTGGCAGCTCTCTCCTTGACCATCTCGGTGCCTCTCACCGCAATCTCGGTGATGTGCTCTCTGTCCATGTGAAATACCACATCGCGCTGCAGGGTGGACGTGGAATTGTAGATATGTACAATGGCCTGTTTGCAGCCCTCAATTGCCTCAAAGGTTCTGTCGATGAGCTCCTCACGGCACTGGGTGAGCACCTGAACCACCACGTCGTCGGGGATCAGCTTACGATCCACCAGTTGGCGGAGAAAATCGTACTCAATCTGACTGGCAGCCGGAAATCCGATTTCAATCTCCTTAAATCCCAGCTTGATCAGGTACTGGAACATCTCGATCTTTTCCTCGACCACCATGGGATCGATCAGAGCCTGATTGCCGTCGCGCAGATCCACACTGCACCAGATCGGCGCCTTCTCAATCTCCCGGCCCGGCCACTGTCTCTCCGGATAGTTAATCACAGGATTCCTGCGATATCTCTGATAATTCAACATCTCAATTCCTCCTAAATAAAAACGGCCCATCCATCGGATGAGCCGCTCATTTGTTTCTTATTCTCCGAGTCCGCACTCAACAGCTGCCACCAGAGTTCTCAGTGCATCTTCTTCGTCTTCCCCTTCACATACAAACTCAATCTCATCGCCACATTTTACACACGCCCCAAGTACGCTCAGAACGCTCTTCGCATTCGCGGTACTGTCACGAAACGAAAAGGTAATCAGCGACTTAAACTGCATAGCCTCCTTGCACAGGATGCCGGCAGGTCTGAGATGCAAGCCAGTAGGGTTCTTGATTACTACTTTCTGACTTACCATAATTTCTCCTCCGATCTGCGGACAAACAGCCTTCCCACTGTTTATCCCTCTACTTCACTATAGCATGATTATAACGTTCACGCAAGTTAAAACATGATATCCTGAATCAAATTTGCTAATTTTTCCGCTTCTTCCTGTATCACTTTCTGATCCTTGCCCTCGATCATAACACGCACAAGCGGTTCGGTTCCCGAAGGTCTGATCAGCACTCTTCCCTCGCCGGCAAACCTCTCCTCCAGTGCCTTGATAGCATCCGCGATCTCGGAGTATTCCATGTATTTGTCTTTCTTGTGATTTGCAACCCGGGCATTCACCAGTGCCTGAGGCAATACTTCCATAACACCGGAGAGTTCGGAGAGACTCTTTCCGGTTTCCACCATCACCTGCAGAAGATGCAGGGCACTCAGAAGTCCGTCTCCGGTCGTGTTCTCATCCAGAAAAATGATATGACCGGACTGTTCTCCGCCAAGGCTGGCTCCGATTTCCCGCATTCTCTCGAGAACATAGCGGTCACCAACCTTGGTCTGCTCCATATGAATCCCGTTTTTCTCACCCATCAGGAAGAATCCCAGGTTACTCATAACGGTTGCAACAATTGTGTTCTTCTTCAACTCACCACGGCTCTTCATGTGGTTGCCGATGATCGCCATGATCTGGTCACCGTCCACCTGTCTGCCGTTTTCATCCACCGCCAGCAGTCTGTCCGCATCCCCGTCAAACGCCAGCCCGATCTGTGCCTTTTCATATACAACACGGGCCTGCAGCTCCTCCATATGGGTGGAACCGCAGTTGGAATTAATGTTGGTTCCGTCGGGATTGTTGTGAATCGCAACCACATTGCCGCCGAGCTCCTTGATCGCCTCCACAGAAGTATAGTAGGATGCCCCCTCGGCACAGTCGACAACGATCTTCATCCCATCCAGATTGACATTCACGGACCGCATCGCGTGGTTTATGTACTCTTCTCTCGCATCCGTGCGATATTTTATCTTTCCGACCCCGGGTCCGATGGGGAACTTGATACCGGTCATGTTATCGCGGATCAGTTCTTCGATCTCATCCTCCAGCGCATCCGGAAGCTTATAGCCGTCCCCGTCAAAGAATTTGATTCCGTTGAATTCCACAGGATTGTGGGATGCAGAGATCACAACTCCGGCATCCACCTTGTACTTTTGCGTAAGGTATGCCACTGCAGGGGTCGGAATAACGCCGACATACACACAGTTTGCCCCCACGGAACACGCCCCTGCCATCAAGGCATTGGCAAGCATATCTCCCGAAATACGGGTATCGCACCCCACCATGATGGTCGGCTTGTGAGCCTTTTCCTTGGTGAGGACATAGGCTCCCGCCTGACCCAGCTGCATTGCCAAAAGCGGCGTCAATTCTTCATTTGCAATTCCTCTTACTCCGTCTGTTCCAAACAATCTGGCCATTTTTTGCCACCTCATCCATTCATGTCGGTTCCGCTTATTCCGCATTCTGAACCGCTATATTAAGTGTACTCTGCTGAACCACCGTTATGCCTTCCTCGAAGCTAAAGGTGACCGGAACCGTGTAAGTTCCCAGGCGAAGCGACTCCCGTCCCGCTGCTTTCATCCAGGCTTGCATGTCAATCACACCGGTGATGGATTCCGGGCGGAGTTCGTCCAGTCGGGCGCCCAGTCCGGATACCTTCACTTCACACTCCGTCACGCCAAAAGCCCACACAGCCTCCATGCCATCCGGGAGATTGACAATCTGAATGTTCTCCAGCGGAATGATAAGTGTCCTCTCCGCAAGCGGCTCAATGTGCACCGTTGCCGTTACTCTGCCGCTAAATGTCGAGTCTGCAAAGCGGATATTTTCCGGCAGATAGTCCTTGAGATTGATCATACTGATCATATCGCTGCTCTCACCGGTGATGTTGATCGCATCCTCCGGTATCTCAATCCGGTTAACGGAAGACAGATCTGTCTTACTCCCCGCGATCAAAACTGTGTCAGGGTCACAGGAAACCTCTCCGGTGGCCAGATACCCCTCTGCGGGCACTCCCATATAAGACACAGCGATCGGCACTTCCTTGGTCGCGAGCACTTCAACCGTCGTGCGAACATAATTCACATTTTTCTTCAGATTGGAGTTCTCCACAAGATTGCCGTCCGTATCGTAGAGTTTAATCTCCAGGTTCGCGGTGAGATTGCCGGTGGCATCTGTTACGCCCATGGTAACCCGGGCATTCTTCACCTGATCCACAACGGACTCAGGGCCCGACACCTCAATGCGGTTCTGATCGGTGGAGACCCCTGCGACAATATAACCCTCCGCCACCTCTCCGGAGGTCTCGCAGAGCAGATTGACATACTTGCTGCTTCGATTCTCCACATTCAGTCGAACCACTTCCCGGTCGCCGGACACCGATTTGATGGAGTCCTCGCTGACATTGGTAATCCGATAGGTGATGGCAACCGTATTGATATCCGTCAGTTTGCTCACGTCTGCCTCTGCCACAATATCGCTGGCGCGAAGCTGGCGAAGCACGCTGCGGGGTGCACGGATCGTCACCCGGACGTCGTCGCTGTCATCCAGCACTTCAAATACCTTGTTCTGTTTTTCCAAAAGTTCTGTATTGACCAGATTCACCGGAACATCAAAATAATCCACATCCTGCGGGTCACCGATCTGTACCACCATGAGCCAGAGAAGCGCCGCAAGGACAACCGAAAGAATCTTCAAACCGAGATTATGTGTCAGTTTTTCTTTCATCCCTTGCTCCTGCTCCTTCCCAACTTGATGTACTTGCTCTTGGTCTCTTCAGCACTCCCGCTCAAAAGCTTCTGCATATGGGTTCGGAGGGTTTCCGCATTCAGATTGCGGTCCAGTTCTCCTTTATAGGCCACGCTGATCTTGCCCGTCTCCTCGGACACAATGATCGTAAGTGAGTCCGTGTTCTCGGAAATGCCGACACCTGCCCGGTGTCTGGTTCCCAATTCCTTGCTGAGTCCAAGATTGTCCGAAAGCGGCAGATAGCAGGTTGCGGAGGCAACGCGATTGCCGCGAATGATAACCGCTCCGTCGTGAAGCGGTGTGTTATGTTCAAAAATATTGATAAGCAATTGGCTGGTCACGATACCATCCACATCAATTCCCGTGCGCTCGTACTCCTGCAGGGGAGTGTCCCGTTCAATGACAATCAGAGCACCGGTCTTCACCTTTGCCATCTCCGTACATGCCTTAACAATCTCATTGATGGTCTTCTCGGAAAAGCGTCCCGGATCCCCTTTGGAATTATCAAAGGGTAAAATCGTGTGCAGCAAACTCTTCTTACCCAGTTCCTCCAGAGCACGACGCAGCTCCGGCTGTAGAACAACCACCAGCGCCGTCACCGCCAGTCCAAGAATATTCTGGGCAATCCATAGAATCGTGTTCATCTCGAAAATCGCCGCCAGAGACAGGAAGATGGCAATCATCACAAGTCCCTTTAGCAGATTCCAGGCCCGGGTGGCCTTGATCCAGACCATGATGTAGTACAGGAGAATGGCGATGATCAGGATTTCCAGAACATCATAGAAATCCACATTCTCCAGATAAATTCTGCAGTTTTTCAGATAGTTAACAACAATAGCCCACCACTGCATACTACTTAAAAGATCTCCTCGTAATCATCCGTTTCTTCATCGGTCATGCTTTCGCTGTTGATCGTCACACTTCTTCCGCCCGTGAGATGGGACTGGGAATAACCGCTTCTGCCCGTTGCGGTTCTCTCCGTGGTCACGGTTCTGCCGCTTCCGGATGTGCGCGCCGGAGCAGATCTTCGCTGTGTGTTGATCTTCTTTACCGTGTTATTCTGTGCTGCCACCGTCATCTTGGGAACAGCCTTCACATAATAATAATACTCATCATCCTCGAACTGAACCTTCTCCGTTCTGCTGTAGTCCACACAGAAGCGGAAGAACTCGATCCCCTTTGCAACCACAGCCGCAAGAACCGTGCCGAGAATCGCACCGACCACCGACATGTTGGTGTCATACATCAGATCTCCCACCAGCAAAATCACGAGATTGAGAAGGCAGCCTGCCACAATGGCAACCGTCCAGGAATAATCGATGGACATACGCCGGATCAGGTATACAACCACTACGGTTATGGCAAATGCGGCGATCATCACCAGCATCGTGCGATTGTTCAGAAAGCCGTCGATCAAAAGCCGCACCTTCGCCGTCAGCTCCTCATTGCCCATGGTTGCTATTGTGGGTGCCTGATTGATGATCGTCTGAAAGTAGAAATGCACCGCCACGCCGCATCCCAGTGCAACCGCCGCCCCGGGCGTTCCGATGAGGCCAAGGGCGATGGGCATCACGTACGGGATCTTCAAAAGGAACATCATCGGTGTGATCACCAGCACAAGGCTGTATTTCGATCCCACACGGAAAAACAGCAAAAACATCAAAAGATACAGGCTCAGCCCCAGCAGCGCCGTCTCAATCGACAGGGCATACATGTGCAGCAGACTGAACATTGCTGCGAACAATGTGATCGAAGCGGTGGGCAAAAAGGAGCATGCCAGAGCAACGATCAGGACAATCGCCGCATTGTCGATGCGGGTCATGTAGCCGAGCTTGCCGTTTAGAGCGCTGAGAACCGCAAACGCCAGCAAAAACTTCACAACGGGGAAGATAAACACCTCGTTTTTGGCGTAGAATGCTTTTATTTTTTCTTTGAATTCCAATATTCCAGTCATTTTTGTAACCATGCCTTTCCGGTAACCTGTAGAGCGTAGGCTCAGGCATAAACTTTACTGCTCATTGTAAAGAGAATGCAGCTTTTTTAAATTGCTGTAGTAGCTTTTCAGGCTTTTTTTCGCTTTTGCATAACGGTAGGTACAGAGCAGATAAGAGATGATGCCGTAGACCACCACCGTCACCCCGTAGCAGGTCAACACCGATCTGGCAAAAGCGATCAGATCCATCTTATAGATGTTCTGCATAAAATTTTCAAAATCATAAAAAATATACAGGGCGAGAACAACTGCATAGGCGATTGTTGCACTGAAGATCGATTTGATGACCTGTATGGCAATATAATCGCTGCGAAAATATCTGCCGATCGCCATATTTTTCTTGCCTTCATGTTCCTCATACGATGCCATTCTGGTCATCAGTATGACGCGTTCCTCATTCAACATAATTCGTCTCCTATAGGAATCTCATTCTGGGATTGTCCCGATCGGGTTTGGCGGGCTGTGCGGGGGCCGGATTATTGCCGCCCATCGCCTGACGGAAACCGTTCATCATACCCGTCTTGCACTTATCACAAAATCTGCCGGAGCGAATGGGCTGTCCGCAGCTTTCGCAGTTGAGGTAAATCGCAGAGTTCTCCGTCACCTCAAGGCGCTCCTCTCTCAGCCACTGCTGAATAACCGACATCTCGACATCACATTCCTCGGACACCTGCTGCATGCCCACACCGGGATTGTCCCGGATATATTCCTTCACGATCTGAAACTTTTCTTCCAGTTTATCTCTGCAGACCGGACACAGAGGAGCTCCTGCCACATAGTTAAAGAGTCGTCCGCAGCTTCTGCAATTCCGAACATTCATACTCGTACCTCCAACAATTCTTCCTATACGCCGGTCCCCCGGGCGAGCGCAACGAAATAGACCTTCTCAACCCCGTTTGCCCTCAGCACACCGGCTGCCTCATCGATTGTGCTTCCGGTGGTAAAGATATCATCCACAAGGATAACTGTCTTTAATTCTACATCATTTCGCGCTATTTTGAAAGCCTTTTTCAAATTATTTTGCCGTTCCTGCGGATTTAATCGTTTCAATGGTACTGTGGCTTTCACCCGCTTCAGATAATCGGTGTAAACCGGGATCCGGCTGTGCCGGGAAAGCTCCCGCGCAAGGAGTTCCGCCTGGTTGTAACCGCGCTCCCGTTTCCGCTTTTTGTGGAGGGGTATGGGGATGAGACCGTCGGGACGCACCGACTGCAGAAAGTCCCGCAGATACTCTGCCATCTCCCGGCCGTAGAACTGTGCATATTCCCGGCGTCCCGCGTATTTGAGACGATAAATCCCGGCTGCGGCGCTCTCGTATTCATAGAGTGCCCTGCCGCGCACAAATTGATGTACCATGCGTCTGCAATCTGCGCAGATTTCCGTCTCCTCCGTCAGCTTTTTGCCGCATTTCATGCACCACGGTGCCTCCACATAGCGAAGTTTTGTCGCACATCCGGCACAGATGAAGCCGTCTCTTCCCCTGACAATACCGTCACAGACGGGACATCTTTGGGGAAACAAAAGCCGCAGCACTCCGTTCCATCCTGTTTTTCTATTCATTTCAGGCCTTTCCGCCTTCTCCGATCTGACAAACCTCACGAATGCGAAGCGCCAACCCCGTATAGCGCTTATGCTCGCTCTCGTTTCGAATCATACTTCTCACGGTCTCGCTGCTGCCCAGAATGGTCACACAGTTTCTGGCTCTGGTGATCCCGGTATAGAGGAGATTCCGGTTAAACAACAGCCTCGGCCCTCCCAAAAGCGGCATTATCACGGCGGGATACTCGCTCCCCTGAGACTTATGGATTGTCACAGCATAGGCATGCTCCAGCTCTTCCAGCATTGCGAAGGGATAGGTCACACGCTTGTGCTCATCGTATTCCACAACCAATGTGGACGCCGCCTCATTGATCTCGAGTACACGGCCCATATCACCGTTAAAGACGCCCATACCGCCGTCGATGGGTATGCCGTAACGGCTTACGATCTCCCATTCCAGCTGATAATTGTTCTTCACCTGCATCACCTTGTCACCCTCCCGGAAAATGCGTTCTCCATCCGCATATTCCCGTTTGGCGGGTGCCTCCGGATTGAGGTACTTCTGCAAGATCCCGTTGAGCGTCTCGCATCCCAGAGGACCTTTTCGCATGGGTGTGAGCACTTGAATATCCATACTGTCCGCCCGGACATACCGGGGCATCTTCTCCCGGATGAGTTGAATCATATGCTTATATATGACATTAACGTCATTTCTTTCCAAAAAGAAGAAATCTCTGGATTTATTGTCGAGTGCGATCTCCTCACCCCGATTGATACGGTGGGCATTCAGAATAATATCGCTCTCCCCGGCCTGTCGAAAAATTTTCTGAAGGCGGGCAGAGGGAAATACTCCGCTCTCCAAAAGATCCCGCAGCACCTGTCCCGGGCCCACGCTGGGCAGCTGGTCCACGTCGCCCACAAGAATCAGTCTCGTGCCCGGAACCACTGCCTTTAACAGTGCCTGAAAGAGCGGAAGATCCACCATGGACATCTCGTCGATAATCACCACATCCGCCTCCAGCGGATTCTCCTCATTGCGCTCAAAACGAACCCTTCTGCTGCTGTCATCGGACAGCTCGCTGTTGAGCTCCAGCAAACGGTGAATGGTTTTGGCCTCCACCCCCGTGGCCTCCGTCATACGCTTTGCCGCACGGCCGGTGGGAGCTGCCAGAAAGATGTCCAGTCCCTCCGACTCAAAATAGTGAATCATGAGATTGATGGTCGTGGTTTTCCCGGTTCCGGGACCGCCGGATAGGATAAACACACCGTTATCGATGCAGTCCATAACCGCCTTCAGCTGAAGTTCGTCCAGCTCCATTTTCCGCTGCTTCGCAATATCAGTAAGCCGGCTCCGAATTCTCTGTGTCTGAGCCGGAAGATAATCCGCCTCCGGCATACGGAGGTTCAACTGATACAGCATGTGGGCACAATTCAGTTCGGCGTAGTAATAGAAGGAGGCATAAACGCAGTCTCCCCGGACAATCAGCTTTTTGTCCATCATCATATTATCCACCTGGGGGCGGATGTATTCTGCTTTTACCTCAAGAAGCGTCTCCGCACGCTCTAAAAGAATTTCCATCGGCAGATAACAATGGCCTTCCCCCACCGCCTGCAGCAGTGTATACAGGATGCCGCTTCGAATGCGGTAATCGGAATCCGTGTGAATCCCGATCCTTGCGGCAATCTCATCCGCGATTTTAAAACCGACACCGCTCACATCCTCCGCGAGACGGTACGGATTTTCTTTCATAACACTGTACAGCTCTACGCCGTAGGTATTGTATATTTTAACCGCCAGAGAATTGGAGATGCCGTACTGCTGCAGAAACATCAGCGCATCCCGAAGGTCCCTTTTCTCCTCCATCTGAAGAGCAATCTCGCGGGCCTTTCGCTCGCTGATTCCCTTTACTTCGACCAGACGCTCCGGCTCCTCCTCAATGATGCGCAGAGTGTCATCCCCGAACATTTTCACAATGCGGGCCGCCAGCGCCTGCCCCACGCCTTTGACCGCGCCGGAACCCAGATAACGCTCCATACTGACACTGTCCTTGGGGGCAACCGTCCGATAGGCGGCGATCTTAAACTGGCTTCCGTACACCGGATGTTCCGTGAAGTCTCCAGATGCCTCGATGTTTTCCCCCTGCGTCAGGCCCTTGCACATTCCCACACAGGTGATCTCCCTGCCCTCGGACACCAGATTCATGACGGTATAGCCGTTTTCGGCGTTTTGAAAGATGATATGCTCCACATATCCGTTTACTGTTTCCATGGAAATCCCCATTCATGCCAAAGCCCGCATAGCGGTGCTCCGGCTTTATCGCTGTCAAAAGTATATCGATGTTCCGTTTGCCTGCTGGAATGTCTTGAAATCGTACCGGAAGATGCCGGAGGAAGTGTTCCGGATGTCCTCCGGAGAAAAGAAGTGAGGAAGAACCCTGTCTGCTCGTTCGAAAAGCTGCCCCGGAGGGACAGCTTGGTATGGATGGTATCAGAACTTATTCTTTGCCCTCCGGGAGTGTGTCAACCACCTCACTGTCGAGGCCGTAGTTGCGCCGCATCTGTTCGTAAAGCATCTGCGCAAGTCCCAGACTGTTGTGTTCTGTTGATTCCTCGGCAAGATTCCGAATCATCTCGTCCTTATAGTAATCCGTCAGGGTCGACATGGATGCGGAGGATGACTCTGTCGTGGGAATCGTCTTCACCATTTCCTTAAGCATCTGCTCCAGAAAATACGCCTCGAACTGCTTACATACATCCATCAGTTCTTCATCCGTTTTCCCGGAATAATCGGAGTTTAACTGCCCCTCCAGTTTGGAGGTGCTTGGAGAAACGGTTTTGCTGTAAAGATCACTGTATGCGGAAGTCAATCCACTGATATCCATCGTATCCATCCTCACTTTTGTCTGTCTCTGTCGCCCCTTAGCCGCACAGCACCTTGTTATCGGGTTACGCAAAAACCGATTTATCGGTATTATCTGCGCAGATTGTTAGCCTGCTGAAGCATCTCATCGGACGCCGTAATCGCCTTGGAATTGAGTTCATACGCACGCTGTGTGACAATCATGTTGACCATCTCGTCTGCAACCTGGACGTTGGATCCCTCCAGATATCCCTGAATTACGGAGGTTTTCTGCAGATTGTTGTTGGTCGCCTCATTCAGGGGTTGTCCGCTGGCAGCAGTCTGTTGATACAATCCATTGGCCAGCTTTTCCAAGCCATTTGGATTGTTGAACTGGAAGACTCCGATGGTAATGCCGATGGGCTGGGGGTTGTTTTTCTCGTCGGGATAACAGATCTCCCCGTTCTTGCTCACCGTAATCTTGCTGGCCACATAGCTCTGTCCCAGAATAATCGGGTTGCCCTTGCTGTCCATGACGGGAAGGCCGTCGGAGGTTGCAAGCATATTGCCGCCGTTGGCTGCAAGTGTAAATTTAAAATTACCGTTTCGGGTATAGTAGGTATTGCCGTCCTCACCGCGCACCGAGAAAAATCCTTTTCCGTCCAGTGCAAAGGCGGTATCGCTCTCTGCGGCGAGGAAATTTCCGGTTGTGAAAACAGAGGAAATGGATGCGTTCCGAACGCCGAGACCCACCTGTGCACCGGAGGGTTTCTGTTCCCCGTTTGCCGACGTGGTTCTCGTCTGAATGCTCTGATATAACAGGCTCTTGAACTCATTTACCTGAGTTTTGTAGCCCGTTGTATTCACATTTGCAAGGTTGTTGGCGATCGTGTCCAGATTGGTCTGTTGTGCGATCATGCCGGTTGCTGCTGTCCATAAACTGCGTACCATTTTGTATCCTCCGACTCCCGTTGTCTTTCCGATGTTCCTGTCAATCGTATCATCCGGTGCCGTTCATTACTGAACACGTCCAAGCTGTGTCACTGCGATTTCAAGGGAACTGTCATATGTCTGGATAATTTTCTGATTGCTCTCGTATGCACGGGTGATGCTGATCAGGTTTACCATCTCGGAGACCGTCGAAACGTTTGACATCTCCAGATAACCGGAGTAAATCTGTGCATCCGGAGCAGTTGTCTTGGCTCCCTCAATCGGTCTGTAATAGGTCTCGCCGTATTTTTCCAGATAATCGTAATTCTCAAAATCGGTCACCTGAATTTTTGCTACCGCCACGCCGTTCTGGGATATGGTCCCGTCCGTTCCGATTGCGGAGTCCTTCAGGGTATCCAGCTTAATCCGGCGATTCCGGGTGTCCAGAACGTAATCACCCTCCTGGGTCACCAGATAACCGTCTTTATTCAGGGTGAATTGACCTGCCCTGGTGTACATGGTCGAAGTCTCACCGGCTTTGTTGGTAAACTCTATAGCGAAGAAACCGCTGCCCGACAAAGCCAGATCATAGGTATTTTCAGTGATGCGAAAAGACCCCTGAGAGTGGTCGGTATAATTCTCTCCGATCTTGACACCGGGGTTCTTGATCCCGCTTCGCTGTACTGTGGAAAGGCCCACGGAGGCATCCTTGACTTTTACCATGAGGATGTCGTCAAAGGATTGGCTGGTGGCTCCTTCCTTCTTGTAGCCGACGGTGGTGGCATTCGCCAGATTATTGGTCATGATGTCCATTCTGTTCTGCTCATTTACCATCCCTGTCCAGGCGGTATATAAACCTCTCAGCATACGATGCCTCCTGTCATAAAACGTGTTCTCGGTTTCCTGTATGAAATCACTGTTTTCTATACTTGTTCTTTGTATCCCGCAAGGAATTCCACATAGCGGCCTGTCCCGATTGCAACCGCCGTCATGGGATCCTCAGCTGTCATGGTATTGATTCCGGTCTTGGCACTGATCAGATCCTCAAGCCCTCTCAACAGACTTCCGCCTCCGGTCAGAACAATTCCCCGATCAGCGATATCCGCAGCCAGTTCGGGAGGGGTCTTCTCCAGTACACTGTGGATGGTCTCCACGATCTGTGCGGTGGTCTCCCGCAGTGCCTCTTCGGTCTCTTCGGAGGAAACCTTTACCGTCTTGGGAAGACCGGTCACCAGATTTCGTCCTCTGACATCCATATAATCCACCTCGGGAAGCTTGTAGCAGGTTCCGATCTTGATCTTGAGATCCTCTGCCGTGCGCTCACCGATGAGAAGATTGTGCTTCTTACGCATATAGCGAACGATCGCCTCATCAAAGTCATCGCCCGCGATCTTGATAGAGGCACTTACTACTGTTCCTCCCAGGGAGATCACCGCAATGTCGGAAGTACCGCCTCCGATGTCGACGATCATATTGCCGCAGGGCTTGGAAATATCAATTCCCGCACCGATCGCTGCAGCGATGGGCTCCTCAATGATGGATACCTCTCTGGCACCTGCCTGATAGGTTGCATCCTCCACCGCCTTCTTCTCCACTTCCGTTACACCGCTGGGTACGCAAACGGCGATACGGGGCTTGCGAAACGCTCTTCTTCCGAGTGCCTTCTGGATGAAGTATTTCATCATTTTCTCGGTGACGGTGTAATCCGAGATAACGCCCTGGCGAAGCGGTCTGACCGCAACGATATTGCCGGGGGTTCTTCCCAGCATCAGACGTGCGTCCTCTCCGATTGCTTTTATCTTATTGGTATCTCTGTCAAAAGCGACAACTGAGGGCTCCTTTAACACGACGCCCTTTCCTCTGATGTATACCAGAATGCTCGCTGTGCCCAAATCAATTCCGATGTCTGTGGCCTGCATATATATAAACCCCTTTCTGTTGGTTTTTCCAGTAATAATTATCCGCTGGCTTGCTCGGTCTTTGGCTCTTCTGCTCTAACGCTCAGAGCCTCCTCGCAATCCGCTGGCTTGCTCGGTCTTTGGCTCTTCTGCTCTAACGCTCAGAGCCTCCTC
>CAMAGI010000040.1 GCA_945833775.1 uncultured Lachnospiraceae bacterium | reverse complement strand
GAATCACTGATTCTGTCATACGCAGTGATCGGAGCCCCCATACGCTCCGGACCGTATTCCGGGAAGCCCTGTACATGCTTTCCCATATTGAAAGCTACATCGGCAAGCAAAAGTGCTGCCGTCTTTGCTCCCTGACCGCCTCTTCCGTGCCAGCGAATTTCCGTTAAATTACCCATCTCTCAATGCATTTCCCTTCTGTGGAATCATGTCTTTGCTTTGCGGACATTTGTATACGCTCACTACACGCATACTTTTGTTAGTATACGACAAATGTCAAAAAATGTAAAGAGCATAGCAAAAAAGCCGCCAAGTACCCTTGACGGCTTTTCTCTTGCATTTGAATTCTTATTTTGCGATTACAAAGTAGATACCTCTGCAACAATCTTCTTCAGAGCTTCCAGTGCCTCATCGGGAAGTGCGTCATAGCCTTCCTGCTTGGTTGCAAAGCCCTGTACCGCATCCACACGGTTCTGCATAGCACTCTTGAGCTGCTCAACATATGCTTTATCGGAAAGATCGGGCTTGAAAGCATCGGAGGTTCTTCCGGACCAGTCGTACATGATCTCGATATCGCTGAAAGGTCCCCACTGCTCGAACTGAGCACGTCCCTCAACGATGGTTTCCAGAATTCCCAGCGTATCAGCGGGCTTACACTTGGTTCCCATGAAGTCACCGGTGTTAACGATGTAGCAATCTACGTTCTTCTCTTCCACCAGCTTCTTGAACTTCTCGTAGTCATTTACCAGAGGGTAAGTTCTGAAGGGATTTGCATAAGGAACAATACGAAGTGCATTCATATCGGTTCCCGCAGCGACACGCTCTGCAGTGGAAGTCTTGGTTGCCAGAGTAGCACCCATTACAGATGCAAGTGCAGCACCCTTAAGTTTAACAACGGGAGGCAGAGTAGGATCCTTCATAATCCAGAAAATAGCGTTAACGGGGGAATCAATCTTGTCAACACGGTTGGGGGACCAGAGCTTGGACTTAATTGCACGTCCGTTACCGTTTCGGATATCCTCGGTTACCAGCTGAACATGACCATCCTCATCCAGTGTTGCGGAGCAGTTCTGTGCAGTCAGGAGGAACTTGTTATCCGGGCAGCCGGTAGGATAATCTGCAGTCTTATCAAAGTAGGTAGGCTCCAAAGCGATGGATGCACAGGTGTCGGAGTTGATGATGAATGCATCGTCATGCAGAACCTTGATTCCGCCGAATGCATCATACTTTCCGCCGTGCTTTGCATGGGTCAGAGTGGACTTACCGGATCCGGACAGACCGTATACGGAGGCAACAAACTTCTTGCCGCCCTCAAGGGAGTACTCCTTCTGTCCGCCGTGGCAGGATGCATAACCGTTTCTGTTTGCAAGAGCCCACGCCATGGTAAGGGTGCCCTTCTTGTGCTCACCGAAATACTTCATGCCGAGAATAGCAGCACAGTTCTCATTGGTATCGAAGTAGCACAGGGTCAGAGGATCGCTCAGGCAGCTGTAATCAACGTCGGGAGCTTCTTCGGGAGTCCACTGGGGATTGGAGAAGATGTAAATATCCGGCTCCTTGCCTCCGCCTACAGGCTGAGAATTCTTGTACATCTCAACATACTTGTCGGACATGTACTGGAAGTTCAACATCCAGTTGTAAAGCAGGTTCTCCTCTCCTTCGGGAATCAGAAGATGCGCCTTTACCATGAACTCAGGATCCAGACCGATGAAGCACTCTGCATGATACATGGTCATCCAACGGGTTCTGTAAATAGCGTCCATCACAACCTTGTCAAGCTTCGCAGCGTCAACACCGGGTTGTCCTTTGATACGACGGGCTGCGGCATAACGACCGGTAACGGCACCATCATTGAACAGCAACACTTTGGCATCTCTCTCCAGACCCTGTTCCTCGGCTCTGTATACAGGCATATCGGTAACGATGGTTCCGGGTGAATTCTTTGCCAGTTCGTAAGCCTCTCTGACAGTATTAACCTTCACGACATTGTTCGCGTAGAAGGCACCCTCGATAATGGAACGGGTTTTGCTGAAACCAGGCTTACCCGCACCGATCTCGGAAATCGGATAATAAGCTTTTGTTGACATATTGAGTCCTCCTTGTTGTATGAAAAATTAATTTTAATCAATACTCCTCTGCATTATCTCAAATTCAAAAATAAAAGTCAATAAACCGAAAAAAAGTTTATAACAATTTTACTTTTCCTGACCGGTTATTCCACAATCGACCATTCTTTATAAAACAGAGAATAATTGTCATAAGACTCTTCCAGGTACCCGGCAGTTCTCAATTCCTGCGCATACTCGCCGTAGACATCCCAAACAATGTAATTGTACCCCTCCTCGATCGGTCCCAGTCCGCCGAGATGATACACACCCACCTGTCCTCTTGTCTCACCGATCGAAAACTGCATGTCGTAAGGCGAGGCCTGCATGCTCAGGGCGTAGTGAATCTTACTGCTGTCCGTCCAGGTACCTTTCCCCTGCCACTGCGGATGTTCTTCCAGAAAGTCAATTGCTTCCGGGACGGTAATCTCAAACCAGTCCATCGGATTGTAATCGAACCGATACATCACACCGTAATAATAATGTCCGAATTGTAAAAACCATACGGCACACAAGAGCGTTGTCGCCATTGTTGCGCCGAATACAATCTTCCGGTTTCGGATCCTCCAAAACAGTCTGACCGCTTCCCCCTCGATCAATACCGCCACGCCGAATATTCCGATGATGCGGTTTACATTGGAATCCATACAGGAAAGCAGCGCCAACATTGCAGCAAACCAAAATACCAAAAATGCCGTGGGATCAAATTGACGTCTCCGAATACTTCTCACCAGCCGGAAAACACAGCCTGCAAGGCCGACCGGCAACAGGATCCAGGCAATATAGAACAGATTAGGATATCCGGGGATGGAATTATAGGGAAGTAGATCTCCCACAAAAAGATTGGAAAGCGCCTCCACAAATCCGTCAAGGGTGAAGCCCTTCAGTTCCGATGCCCGGTAAAATCCCAGCCTGGTAATCGTAAAAATCCCGATTTGGAAGGATTCCAGATCAAAACAGTTGACAATCTGAACCAGGATGAGCGGAATTGCCAGCACAAAGACCACTGCCCCCATAGAGGCCCAGTGTTTCAGCACAAAACGGCGGGTCCGGATGCAATACAACAACGTCAGAAGCAAAAACAACGGCAGAATAAAGTAGGATAATACATAAGTGTACAGTACCACCCCTGCGCTGACACCCGCAATCACATAATCCCTGCATTTCCCGGCCTCAAGTGCCTTCAGAAAAGCTGTCAGAAAAACCATGGAAGCGCCCAGCATAAGGTAGCAGTCCAACCCCATTCTGCCGGACAGGATAAAGCAGGGGCAGAATACAATCATCGCTCCCACAACAAAGGGAAGCCACTCTGAGTCCGGGTATACCCTCCTTGCCAGCTTCATTCCGAATACCAGAGTCAAGAGTGAAAAAATCACTGCCGGAAGCCGGACAAATACCGCATGATACCCGAAAAGGCCAAACAACAGCGCACACAACCATGCGTAGAGAACACTCTGTCCGCCACCGTAGTTGATCAGATAAACCGGCCAGGAATTGAGATAACGGTCCACCCCGTATCGAGCCAGACACCATCCGTCATATGCTGCCCCTGCTTCATCGAGATGGAACCCTTCCGGAAGTTCGGTAAGCTGAAACAGCCGCGTCACAAAAAAAGCTGCATACAGTCCCACCGTGAACGCGATTTTAATAGCTTCCTTTCTTCCGATCTTCTTCATGAAATCAATACCCTTCCGTCCTTTCGCCCTTTAACAGTCCAACTGCTCTGGATGTACCGATACGGTCACACCCCAGATTAAGAAACATTTCCAGATCCGCAACGGTTGACACACCGCCTGCCGCCTTGATTTTTACCTTCGGACCGATATGCTTTTTGAAAAGTTCCACATCTTCCCTTGTGGCTCCGCCGGTTCCGAATCCGGTGGAGGTTTTGATATAATCCGCTCCTGCGGCAGTCACCGCTTTGCACATGGCAATCTTCTCTTCCTCGGTGAGGTAACAGGTCTCAACAATCACTTTCAGAATGTGATCCCCGCATGCTCTCTTTATGGTGCGGATCTCCTCCTCCACCTTGTCGTACAAGCCGTTCTTCACATCACTGATATTGATCACCATATCAATCTCATCACAGCCGTCTTCCAAAGCCTGTCTGACCTCGGCAACCTTTGCCCCGGTCACGCTGTATCCCAGAGGAAAGCCCACCACGGTACAAATCCTTATCTTGTCACCATAAGTCTTACGAATTCTCTCGATATAGGCAGGCGGCACACACACGCTTGCTGTTTCGAATGCAATCGCCTCGTCGCAGAGTTTAACGATATCTTCCCAGGTGGCAAACGCTTTCAGCTGCGTGTGATCCACGTGTTTTAACATTTCCTTTGCTGTCATCTTCTTATTCTCCTGATTTCGGGGATAACCCTTTTCTTGACAAAACCTCCCGGAGGTATCCCTCGATACCGCCCGGGAGGTCTCACATTTTACGCTAATCCATCTTCAAGAAAGCTCTCACTACGGCCTGCATCTCGTCCTTATCACACTGGGTATCATGTACAACCGGTGCCGTGCGGATTTCTTCGATTGCATTTGGAACTTTGACATTGGCAATCCTGGAAAGCTCGTCCACCAATTCAAAATCTCCCATGGTGTCGTATTTTTCATCAATTGCATTCATTACACTTCTGGTAAATTTGAAGGGACTTGCCGTGGATGCGATAACCGTCCTGGTTGTATCTTTCGTGTCCGCTTTATATTTCTCATAAACAGCCGAAGCTACAGCCGTATGGGTATCAATCACATATCCGCAGTCCTCATAAATTTTCCGGATAATTGCCGCGGTCTCCTCTTCACTTGCATAATTACCGTAGAAATCCGCAAGCTCCGAGCGCATTTCCCCGGTAATCTCGTATCTTCCTTCTCCGGAAAGGGCTGCCATAAACGCTTTGTTTCTGGCCGCATCATTTCCGGCAATTCGATAGATCAGACGCTCCAGATTGCTGGAAATCAGAATGTCCATAGAAGGGGAACTGGTCAATACAAACTCCCGGTTGCGATCATATACGCCGGTACTGAAAAAGTCAAAAAGAACCTTGTTCTCGTTGGACGCACAAATCAGCTTTGCAATGGGAAGCCCCATATTTTTCGCATAATACGCTGCCAGTATATTCCCGAAATTACCGGTTGGAACCACTACATTGATCTTCTCGCCCTCTGTGATTTTTCCCTCTGCACAAAGCTTTGCATAGGCATATACATAGTAACAGATCTGGGGAACCAGACGCCCGATATTGATGGAATTTGCAGATGAAAACTGGTAGCCCTTTCGATCCATTTCCTCCGCCAGCGCTTTGTCGGAAAAGATTTTCTTTACACCGGTCTGCGCATCGTCGAAATTGCCGTGGATTCCTACCACAAAAGTATTGTCACCCTTCTGGGTTACCATCTGTTTCTCCTGAATAGGGCTCACACCGTTCTTGGGATAAAATACGATGATCCTGGTTCCCTCTACACCCGCGAAGCCGGCCAGCGCGGCTTTTCCGGTATCGCCGGAGGTGGCGGTCAGAATCACAATCTCGTTTTTGATCCGGTTCTTGCGCGCCGCAGTTGTCATAAGATGCGGCAAAATGGAGAGCGCCATGTCTTTAAACGCAATCGTCGCCCCATGAAAAAGCTCCAGATAATAGGCATCCTGTGCTTCCACAAGAGGAGCGATCACATCGGTATCGAACTTCTCATCATAGGCATGATCGATACAGTTTTTCAACTCCGCCTCCGTAAAATCGGTGAGATAGAGCTTCATTACCTCGTAAACTACCTGTTTATAATCCATGGCAGCCAATTCTTTCAATGTTTTATCCAACACGGGAATGTTGTCCGGTACAAACAAACCGCCATCCTCCGATAATCCCTTCAGAATAGCCTGCGATGCAGTCACCTTCGCATCACTGCTTCTTGTGCTGTGATAGAATACTTCCATGTTTTCTCCCTTCGTAAACACTGAGCAAATTTTTTCCATACAAGTATAGCACACTTAACCGCTACTGTCACCTGAAAAATTCGTGTCCCCCATGGGAAAACAAAAAAGTCAGCTTTGTGTCAAACCACTTCATTTTGTCACTGGCGGCGAATTCTCTGGCTGCAAAATAGAGCGCCCCCTCCGAAATATCCTCGCCGGAGAGTGCCCGTTGTACAGCCTCCGTTGTCTCCTCGCTGACTTTCACCCGGTAAAAACTCCCGTCGGAAACCGGAGAAAACTGTGTGACACCGTTTGATTTCTGAAAGACAACCTCCGTTACCGAATCCGGGAAGGCATCATCCCGCACACGGTTTAATACGACATTGGCAACCAGAAGTTTGCCGTCTTCATCCTGGTTGCCCGCCTCTGCCTCCACAATTCTGCACAATATCTCCCATTCCTCCTTCGTCAATTCCATTTCCTTTGTCAATTCCAGTGTGCCGCACCCGACCGTTCTCTGTCCGGAGGAAGCCATGTCCGCTATTCCCAGCCGGGAATAACCGGCAGCTTCCCTTTCTTTTTGCTGCGCGCACATCATTTTCTCTGCGCTCTGCATTTCTTTGATACAAAAAAAACTCAGCAGAAACAACATCGGTATCATCATCATTGCACATAAAGCACGCCTATACATATCCAATATCCTTTCAAAATCACAGATATCATAATTCTATGAGACAAGCACGAAAAATATTTCTATCCTGCCCGTTTTATGGTACAATCATTTTGGCAAAAGTAAGAATTCGGACAGCTACAACACAGTTTGAGAGAACAGGCAAAATGATGAAAAAAGCCTCTGAAATTCAAGTGAACGGAAAAAGCGAACATCCGGAAGGCGTTTTCCCTGCCGTCAAAAAGAACGGGCAGGTCTATTATCGTGCCTCGCTTACCTTCCGTCGAAAGCACATCAGTCTCGGCAGCGCAGACACGGCGCTGACCGCACACGACATCTATCGGGAGGGTGTCCGCCTGTTAAACGACACTTCTGTCACAATTCTGGCATACCGTAAAAGCTCTCCCCTTGCCTTTGACAAATGGGTTTGTCTGATCAATTTCCGCGACAGCGGAATCTATATCAAGACACCGATTTATCTGGGACAGAAACAATTCTTGTATTACCTCTCCCCGCATCGGATTTTAAAATTCGACATCGATGACCTGTTCTACTATTCCTCGCACAAAATCATGTGTCGCGGGGGACACTATTTTGTTGCGGATTACGGAATGCAGGTCAATATCGCATCCCGCTACGGGATCAAAAACTATGCAGTGGAGGGCGTGGATTACCGTTTTATAAACGGGGATTCAATGGATTTTCGCCGGGAAAACATCGAGATTCGAAACCGCTACCATGGCGTTCGAATGCAATACAAAAACGGACAGTATCGCTATACTGTCCGCATACATGTTAACGGATATTTGCATGTCGGCACCTACTGCGAAGAGTTGGAAGCCGCCATCGCCTACAACAAAGCAATTGATATTTTAAAAAAGAACGGTATCACGAAAAACTTTCTTCCAAATTACATTGAAGGGATTTCCCCCAGCCGGTATGCCGAAATCTACACATCCGTTGCAGTCTCTGACCGGATTCAAGCATACCGCCCCATTATTTTTCCGAATAATCAATAAAACTGACATTCAGATTTGCATAACCCACAATGCCGTCCACTTCCGCAGTCGTACTGTACTGCCACATGGTGAATCGGTAGGGGTAATCGGGAAGATCCTCCTGCTGGGAAAGCCATACATCGTATGCCGACAGCTTTGACATGTCTATCTCCTTGATCAACCATTCCTTATCGCCGTAAATGGCAGGCTTCAGCCCCGCTGTCATTATGGTCTCCAGAAATTTCGCTGTGATTGCCGTCTTATCTGCCTTGCTCAGATCATCAATTCTGGCTTTATCGTTTTCCGCATGTTCCATCACAAAAGCGACCGGATACGACAACTGATAACCCTGAATACTGTCGATCACCATCTGTGCCTCCTCCACCGCCTCTTCCTCGGTGATTGCCTGGGAGGAAAAATAGACCCCCACCCCAAGTCCGGCATCCGTAGCCCGTTTGATATTATCTGAGAAGTATTCGTCTGCAACCAACTGTCCGCTCCCGTATCCCCTGGCTCCGACACGAAGCATCGCAAAATCGATTCCCGCTTTCTTCACCTTCACAAAGTCCACATAATCCTGCAATTTGGAGATATCGACACCGACATAGGAAACTTTCTTGCCGTCTTCATAATACTTCATCAGGCCCGATTGACATACCAGCTTGGTAAAGTCATATTCATGCTTGGGAAGGTAGGGACTGATCAGTACCCATTCCTCTGTTCCATCCTTACATTGTACCCTGGTATGTTTTCCGTCGTTGGACGGATCGGTCTCCTCCGGCTCCTGTGTCTCATCGGAGGAAGGTTGTACCGATTCAACCGTGGGGAGGGCCTGTGATTGCTGTGGGTAAAGTTCCCAAAAATCCAGATCCGAAGGATGTAATGCCCCTTCCGACGCAAGGGAATAATCCTGGGTATCAATGGGGGAAGAATGCGAGGAATCCGTCGAATGCACAACGGACTGTCCGGAGCGGTTCTGACTCTCACTGCGATTTTGAAGCAAGACGATCGCAAGTACAATACCGACAAACAAAGTCACTGCCACAATGGCGCTTATCAGCGTCGGAGTAAAACCGGAATGTTCATCGTAGTCATTCGGAAGTCTCATTTCACCGCCTCCTTTCTCTCTCCCCATGGACATTGCTTATCGTACTTCGATACATTTCTTCGGGCACTTCTCGGCACAGGCGGTACATCCGGTACATTTCTCCTGGTCGATGACAGCATGAAAATCTTCCACTTTCACAGCCCCCTCGGGACAATTTTTCGCACAGATTCCACATCCGATACAACCGACCTGGCACGCCTTCATCGTCACCGGTCCTTTGTCACAGGAGCTGCATGCCACAAGCGCTTTGGCAGAGTACGGTACCAGTGAGATTAAGTGCTTCGGGCAAATCTCCACACACTTTCCGCACGCCTTACATTTCTCCCGGTCGACCCGGGCCACGCCATTGATCACACGAATTGCATCAAACGGGCAGACCTTGGCACAGGTGCCGTACCCAAGGCAACCGCTGTTACAGGATTTGGGTCCGCCGTCCGGGACAAAGCTCATCATCCTGCAGTCTTCTATACCGTAATAATCATAATTTCGAACTGTTTTGTCACAGTCCCCCTTGCAGTGTACATAGGCCACCTGCCGCACGGACTTAGCTGCCTCAACTCCCATAATCCGGGCAATGTTTGCTCCTACCGCTTCCCCTCCCACCGGACAGGCATTGACAGGCGCGCGGCCTTCTGCTATGGCCGCCGCAAGGCCGGAACAGCCTGCGTATCCGCAACCTCCACAGTTATTGCCGGGAAGTGCGGCAAGAACGGCTTCTTCTCTCTCATCCACTTCCACATGAAACCGGATGCCGGCCACTCCAAGGAAAAGTCCGACAAAGATTCCGACTGCTCCAACCACTGCGGCAGCCGTCAAAATACCGACTACATTCATTTTAACCTCCATTCCGCAGACGCTTTTGCGTCTTCCTCTTTACAAAAGGCCCGAGAATCCACAGAAAGCAATTGCCATAAGGCAGGCTGTAAGCAACACCGTAGGCATCCCCTTGAAGGATTCCGGCACGTCATTGTATTCCATTTTTTCACGAAGTCCCGCGAGAATCACAATCGCGATTGTGAACCCGACCGCCGTTGCAAATCCGTTAACCACGCCGGTTACGATATCGTATTCCTTCTGTACGTTTCCGATGGCTACACCGAGCACAGCACAGTTGGTGGTAATCAACGGAAGATATACACCAAGCGCCTGATACAACGCAGGCATTGCCTTCTTGAGGAACATCTCCACAAACTGTACCAGTGCGGCGATGACCAAAATGAACACAATCGTCTGCAGATACTCCACATGAAGAGGTTTTAGTACAAATTCATAGATGGCACCTGCCACGGCACTTGCCAGGGTGATCACAAAAATAACTGCAATTCCCATTCCGGATGCCGTCTTGATCTTTTTGGATACCCCTAAGAAGGGGCATAAACCGAGGAACTGACTGAGTACGACATTGCTCACCAGCGAGGAGGCAACCAGAATGATCAGTAAATCTTTCACCGTGTTCATTTATTGTTCCTCCTTCCTTGAATCATCGTAGAAACGCTTTGAGCATCCGGTGTCTTTGCAGTTCATACAGTCCTCACTACAGCCCGATGAAAGCTTTTGCGCTTCTTTGCCGACCTGAGCCCGCGTAATCTTCAGATAATTCTGAAATGCAGTCAGACACGCCAGCACCAAAAATGCACCGGGTGCCGCGGAAAATATTTTGATCGGAACATATCCTGCCGGCAAGAGATCATATCCGAACACAGTTCCTGCGCCCAGAATTTCACGGAACGCTCCGATGCAGGTAAGGGCAAACGTAAATCCAAGCCCCATCCCGATTCCGTCAAAGAGGGCTGGAATCGGAGGATTGGAATAGGCATACGCCTCCGCTCTCCCAAGAATAATACAGTTGACGACAATGAGCGGAATATACATTCCGAGGGCATCGTTCAATGAGGGCAGATATGCCTTTAAAAGCAATTGTACCACGGTCACGAAAGACGCAATGATGACAATAAAAGCCGGAATACGCACGCGGTTTGGAATTATCTTACGCAACAGCGATATGATCAGATTGCTCATTGCCAGTACCGCTGCTGTTGTGAGTCCCATACCCAGACCGTTCATGGCACTTCCGGTGACGGCAAGAGTAGGACACATTCCGAGCATCAGCACAAATGTGGGATTTTCTTTGATGAGACCATTGTACAGTCTTTCCCCTGCTTTATTCATTTCCGTCACCTCCCACACCAAGTTCTTTGCCAATCGTAAGCGCTCCGTTCACCGCATTCACTACTGCCCTGGTTGTGATCGTCGCACCGCTGATCGCATCAATCTCGCTCTCGGAACGGCTTCCGGTTTTGGTATATGTAAACAGATCTGCCTTCACATTTCGAAACTGCGGTCCAAGAACGGACTCCGCTTCCATTCCCAGTCCCGCTGTCTCGGAAATCTCAAGAAATGAAATTCCCTGCACGGTTCCATCCTGGGACAAGCCCGTATAGATCACAATATTGCCACCGTATCCCTGAGTGGATGTGGTTTCAATCACATATCCCAGCCCGGCATCCGAACTATCCAGCGCACGATAAACAGTTCCCGCTTTCACACCGTTTTGGTTCAGTTCCTCCGTCACCTGTTGGGAAATCTCACAAGCAGCCTCTTCAAAACGGGTCGCCGTGGGAAACACACTCGCACAAGCTTCCTGAATCGCCTTCTCCTCCTGCAGCCTTATCGGCTCCTTTGTCAATTCATTGACGAATCCGAGCACAAGCCCTGCAATCAATGTAATGGCTAGCAGAATTCCCGCTTCTTTCAGCATCGTCCGAACGGCATTGTCTTTTGCTTTATTGTCTGCCATGAGCCTTACCTCCTTTTCCGAAAGGAACCGGTTTTGTCACTCTCTCGATCAGAGGTACAATGAGGTTACCCAAAATGATGGCATAGGAGACACCCTCCGCACCGGGTCCGAAAATACGGAAAATACCGGTCATAATCCCCAGAAAGATTCCGTATAGATATTGTCCCCTGGGCGTTATCGGCCTCGTCACATAATCCGTCGCCATGAAAAAAGCTCCCAGAATAAGTCCTCCGCCGGCAAGCTGCGCCGTCAGATAAGCCGGATCAAAACCATGGCCGCCGAATATCCCGACGAACAAAAGGAACGACACAATATAGCTGCCCGGAATCTTGAGATCGATCACTTCCATAAGAATCAGGAAGCAGGCACCGATCATGAGTGCGATCACACTGGTCTCGCCGATGGTTCCGGCGGTACGTCCCCATACCATATCCAGCGCATTGACGCTCTCCCCTGCCTTGATCTGCGCCAGGGGTGTGGCACCGGAGTATGCATCCCAAACCTTTCCTGCAAAGGAAGTCCCTGCGGAACCGAAATCGGTCATATAAGTAGGAAAAGAGATCAATAGAAAACATCTTCCTGCCAATGCGGGATTCATAAAATTCTGTCCCAGTCCGCCAAAGAGCATTTTGACAACCAGGATTGCAAATACACTTCCGAGTGCCCCCATCCAGAGCGGAAGCTTCACCGGAAGATTCATGGCCAGAAGCAATCCGGTTACCACTGCGGACAAATCAAACACCGTTGTCTTTTTACGATACAATCCAAACAAAAATTCTGTGAGCACTGCGCTGACAATGCACACAACAATCAGCACAAATGCCCTTGGGCCGAAATTATAAATACCAAAACCCGCAGCCGGAAGCAATGCAATAATCACCGCCAGCATGATACTGCTTGTGGTGACCTTGGAGCGGATATGCGGATTTGATGAAACCTTATAAAGTTCACTCACTTTTCTTTCCTCCTGAAGCAATCCTATTATCCCTTTTTACGTTTTGCCAGCTGTATCTTGCGCATGGACTTGATTTCCTGCGTAAGGGGTCTCTTCGCCGGGCAAATGAAGCTGCAGCATCCGCATTCACAGCATTCCATGCCATGATTCTTAAGAAACGCCTCTTCGTCAAAATGTTCGGCATAATCCGCCAATCTGCTCGGGATAACACGTCCGGGACACACTTCCACACATTTACCGCAATTGATACAGGGTCCGGGTTCCATGGCGGATACATCATCTTTGGTGAGCGCTAAGAGTGCGGATGCCGTCTTAGTCGTCGGTACATTCAAATCAAACATGCCAAAGCCCATCATGGGACCACCACAAATGATCTTCTCCGGCGGAGTCGCAAATCCACCCGCAGCATCCACCAGCTCCGCATAACTTGTACCGATGCGCACACGGAAATTGCGCGGGTTTGAAATGGCATCCCCGGTCACCGTCACAATCCGTTCCATCAGGGGACGTCCTTCAACAACGGCGCGGTAAACGGAAACTATGGTGTCCACGTTGTTCACAACGCATCCTGCGTCAGCCGGCAGCATAGACGAGTTAATCTGTCTTCCCGTGGCTGCATAAATGAGCTGGCGCTCCGCTCCCTGCGGATATTTGGTCTTCAATGCCTTCACCGTAATCTTACTCTCCGCCTTGGTGAGCTGTTTGAGCAGACTGACACAATCCGGTTTATTGTCCTCAACAGCAAGGATCCCTCTGGCATTGGGGAAGACCTTTAACAGGATCTTCAGACCACCTATCAATTTCTCAGGCTCCTCGAGCATCCTGCGATAATCGGAAGTCAGATAAGGCTCACACTCCGCACAGTTTGCAATCACATACTCGATTTTGTCAGGTTCTTTCGGTGAAAGTTTTACATGGGTTGGAAAACCGGCTCCTCCCATTCCCACAATACCTGCTTCCCGTACAATGTCAACGATCTCCTCTGCGGAAAGTTTCTCCACCGGTGCAATCGGTTGAAATTCCGTCTCCTCGTAGAGTCCATCATTTTCGATCACAATACTTTGGATCATATCTCCGGTTACCACTCTTCGGGGTTCGATCGTTTTAACTGTTCCGGATACCGACGCGTAAACCGGTGCGGATACAAAGCCTGCACTCTCCGCAATTTTTTGTCCGACGAGAACTCTGTCCCCCTTTGCGACGATCGCAACCGCAGGTGCTCCGATATGTTGAGACAGGGGATACACCAGTTCCCCCTTCGGAAATACTTCCTGAATCGGTTTGTCTTTGGAAAGTTCTTTGCCGTCATAGGGATGAATTCCACCTGCAAAAGTAAGCCTTGCCATGTCTTTTTCTCCTTTTTACCTACCATCATCCGACATTCTGTGACGTGTTTTGCATTTTTTTGTCAATATAGTAACTCTATTTAAATATACTATCATTTTCACAAAAATACTAGCCAATTTTCTATTTTGTGTGTATGATATTAATATAGATTAACGAACATTCTACCAATAAACGAGGCGACCATGAAAATTTCGGAAGAGACCATTGAAAATTTTTCCCTGTCTTATCCCCTTGAAAATCTTGCTCCCCCGGAGCGGGTTCTTTTTCTGGATATCGAGACCACCGGTTTTACTGCAAGATCATCCTATCTTTATCTGATCGGCTGTGCTTACTTTCAGGCAGGAAAATGGCGTACGATTCAGTGGCTGGCGGAAAACTACAGTCAGGAAGCGGATATTCTGAACGCTTTTTTCGATTTTGCTAAACTTTATAAATATTTAGTTCATTTTAACGGCAATAATTTTGATCTGCCCTTTATCAGCCAGAAATGCGAACAGCTTGGCATCCCGTGTGAATTGGGGGAGTTTCAGGGAATTGATCTGTATCGCCGTATTTCACCCTATAAGTTCTTTCTTCGGCTTTCCAATTGCAAGCAAAAAACCCTGGAGACCTTTCTCGGTATTGAGCGAAAGGATCTGTTCTCCGGCGGTGAATTAATCGGTATCTACCACGATTACGTAAAGGAACCAACCGATTTTGCCGAACGATCCCTTCTGCTCCACAACGCAGATGATTTGAAAGGCATGCTTGAGACGCTTCCGATGCTGGCCTATTATGATCTTCTCAACGAAAAGCTCAAGGTCCGCAAGGTACAGGCCAACTATTACCGCGACTGTAACGGTCGTCAGCGCAAGGAGCTTTTGATGACGCTCACATTAAACACCCCTTTGCCAAAACCGATCGCTGCCAATGCCTGCGGCTGCTTCTTCCGGGGCGAGGGAAGTGAAGCGACCATAAAAGTCCCAATTTACACGGAGGAGCTGAAATACTTTTATTCCAATTACAAGGATTACTACTACCTTCCCGCGGAGGATGTCGCACTGCATAAGTCCGTTGCGGGCTTTGTGGATAAAGAGCATCGAGTGCAGGCAACCGCGGCCAACTGCTATACCCGTAAGGTTTCTGACTATCTCCCGCAGTGGGAAATCCTGATTGAACCGTTTTTCTGCCGGGACTACAAAGGAAAGAAACTCTTCTTTGAGTTGACGGATGAGATCAAACGTGACCGCGAAGCCTTTACCAGGTACGCCAACCACATTCTTGCGACAATCGCTTCCACCTACTGATCAGGATGCATACAAAAAAAGCCCCCGACAACTTATGTCGAGGGCTTTCATTATTGCGGTTTTACATAGAAGAACGAATTCTTCCTCTCGTATCCAATCTCCTTGTAATTGATGATCTGTTCAGTACTTCCGATAAAGAGAACTCCTCCCTTTGCAAGAGACCGGAAATACTTTCGGAACACTTCATCTTTCGCTTCTTCGGTGAAGTAGATTAATACATTGCGGCAGACAATCAAATGACAATCCGTAGGATAATTATCCTTGATCAGGTTATGCTCCTTAAATTCCACGCGAGCTTTGATCTCGTCAGAAATTTTATAGGATGGACCGACCTGGGTAAAATATTTCTTCTTAAAATCTTCCGGAACGGATGCAATACTCTTATCGGAATACAATCCGACCTTTGCCTTTGCAATTACAGTTTTGTCCAGATCCGTAGCAAAAATCTTGATCTGATTCAGAGGAATATGCCGCGACAAAGCCATCACCAGTGAATAGGGCTCATCTCCGGTTGAACATGCAGCACTCCAGATCTTAAGATTCTTACCGAACTTCTCAATCAATTCCGGGAAGATCACCTTGTCCAGGATCCCCCACTGGTCAGGATTACGATAGAATTCAGACACATTGATCGTGATGTAGTTAACAAACTCATCAAACATGCCCCGGTCTGTTTTCAAAACACCTATATACTTATCATATCCTTCGATTTTATGCTTTTGAATCAGAGTGTCGATTCGACGCTTCATCTGCTTCTCTTTATAAGCATTCAAATCGATGGTTGTAAGTGCCAGAATCTCTTTCTTGAAGTACTCATAATCGTAAATCACGGCGCACCTCGGAATAGAATTTTGATTACTCTTCAGACTCAGCTGCGATTACAGCATCAATATCCACCGACACAACATCCTCATCGGACTCCTCCTCAGCAGGATCGGGAGCCATGGTGGCTTTGATACTTAAGGAGATCTTCTTGTCCGCCTCATTAAAATCAACAATCTTGGCAGTTACTTCCTCGCCCACTTTCAGGACATCGGAAGGCTTCTCAACATGCTCCTTGGAAATCTGAGAGACATGAAGCAGTGCGTCCACACCGGGCTCCAACTCAACAAATGCACCAAACTCCGTCATTCTTGCTACCTTACCGGTTACAATGGTGCCTACAGCAAACTTGCTTGCAGCATTCTTCCAGGGATTTGCATCATCAAATTTCAGGGAAAGAGCAATCTTATTTCCGTTGATCTCCTTGATCAATACGTTAAGCTTGTCTCCTACCTTAAACACCTTTTTGGGATGCTCCACTCTGCCCCAGCTCATCTCGGAGATGTGAAGCAGACCGTCAGCACCGCCCAGATCAATAAATGCACCGAAATCGGTCACATTCTTTACAACGCCTTCAACCACATCGCCTTCCTTGATGCGGGCAAACAGTTCCTGCTGCATCTCAGCCTTCTTGGCGGTCAGCAGTTGTTTGCGGTCACCGATGTATCTTCTTCTCTTGGGATTGTACTCGGTAATAACAAAAGAAATTTCCTGTCCGGCATATTTGCTGAGATCCTTCTCATAAGTATCGGACACAAGACTTGCCGGGATAAAGATTCTTACTTCATCCACGATTACGCTCAAACCGCCATCCAGAACCTGTGCCACGGTTGCGGTGAGAACTTCTCTGTTGTTGTAAGCTTCCTCAATGCGCTTGTTGCCTCTGTCCGCTGCAAGACGCTTGTAAGTAAGAAGCACCTGGCCCTCTCCGTCATTAACTTTGAGAACCTTTACCTCCATTGTGTCGCCGACTTTGGCAACAGTTGTAAGATCAACACTTGAATCGTTGGTGTACTCGTTCTTGGTCAAAATACCGTCTGACTTATAACCGATATTGAGAATGATCTCTTCCGGCTTCACATCAATAACCGTGCCCTCGACTACCTCTCCTGAATGTATTGTCTTTAAAGATTCTTCCAGCATTTGTTCAAAAGTTAATTCTGACATAATTTTGAACCTCCTCGATTAATTTGTTTGGGGTGGAAGCCCC
>CAMAGI010000039.1 GCA_945833775.1 uncultured Lachnospiraceae bacterium | reverse complement strand
GAGGGCCTTATATAATGGTAGGAAAAGCCTTCATCCCGAATCGCTCCATCCACAACAAGAATTTGCCCAACTTCAATGTTTCTGTCAAGTACGCCACCTCCACCACAGAACATAACCTTTTGTACACCCATGGCATGGAACAAATCCAGGTTTCCTGCACAGGACGGACACCCTACAGCTCCGAGAGTAATCAATACATCTGTGTCTGCAAATCGATATACCAGGACTATGTTTTCACCACCAATTGTCGTATCGAGTACGACCTTTCCGTCTGCAATGAGTTTATCCATGACCTCCGGGAAAAAAGTAATAATCATCTTGTTGCATGCAAACGTTTTATCCACAAAGGTAGAGGGATTGATTTTTGCATCTCGATTGTCATCAAACTCTAATATCGGGTAATCTTTTTTCATGAACATAATTCAAGTTTCCTCCATTTCCCTGATCATTGTATACTCATTCAAAAGTGTGCCGTCTTTTAAGCGAATCGCATTCGGGTGTACCCCTGTAATCCGAAATCCCATCTTCTCGTACAAATGTCGTGCCCTGGAGTTTCCTTCCACAAACTCCAATTCCATCTGCATTACGTCCTCTCTGCTTTCTGCAAGACGAATCATCTCCTCGAACATTTTTGTACCGATTCCCTGGTTCCAAAATTCGCTGATCAATGCAATTGCTACGCTGGCTCTATGCTTTGTTTTCATTCCCGTATAAAAGCTTATCTGACAGTTGCCCACAACCTTACCCTCTACTATGCACATAATCATTGCTTCATTAGGAGAAGCATTCTTCTGCTCAAACAGGTTCTTCTCTCCTTCTGCTGTGTATTTTGCGCACTCCTCCGGGTAGCGCAAAAGGAAATCAGTTTCCCCGGCAGTAATAGCCAAATATTCCAATGTGCTTTCTACATCTTCCTCTTTCGGGCTGCGCAATAGAGCTTCCCGACCGTCCTTCAATACAAACCTTACATCATCAATAATCATATCTTCTTACTCCTTTTAATAATTTAGTTGCTTCACCGGGCCCTGATGAATAAAAAAAGACCACTTGTCCGAAAGATAAGTGGTCAAAAACAACGATCCAAAAATAGGATGTTTCTGAAAGCTTATTTTTCTTCGTAACCGGAATATTTACATACAACATTAAGACCCTGCACGTTAATCAGCATTGTCTGAATCATTTCGTATGTGTTTTCGACTACGGAGAAAACCATAAGGAAGCTTCCTTTCCCAAATTATTTTTTTCAATATAATCCTTATAGCTCACTTTGTCAACCACTATTTTCCATATTGCGCCACACTCCGCATACCACCATCCATAAAAATATCGCCCTACGCCATAAACTGTTGAAGCCAATCCTTTATACACCGTTCTGTAGCAGAATGGACAGGCTGTGTTGCCAGACGGCCATATTGCTTTTTTACGGTCATTATGCTATTGTCATCATCTATTTCCCTCAAAATATGATTTACATTCTGAGGGGTAAAGCTTTCTGCATTTGGTATCTCATTCAAAACAGAAAGCCGTCTGTAATCGACAGAAATATCTGCTGTTCCGGTAATCGCCAAAATAGGTTTCCCGTATTGTTTCAGGAGCGCAACATAATCATCCGATCCATAGGAAGCGTGTTCTTTTATCCACTTCGCATTGAGCACAGCTCCGCCAAAAAACACTCTTTCTTTTTTTGCAGAAACGCATTTTTGGAACATTGCATCAACTTTTGCATCCGTTTTTTTCTGTGATGTCTGACTTCTTAAGAGTTTGCCAAGTAATCCCTTTTTCTTTGCAAATTCCTCCGCCGCAAGATAATTCTGATAAAGCAGGGTATCCTTCATACCGGTTGCAGCTCCTCCCAAAAGTAAAAGTCCTGCCGTATCTTCTTTTGCCGAAAGCAGCGTGGCTATCATAGCCCCTTCACTATGTCCGCAGACGATGAGTTTTGTTTCGTCCACATAGGGCAAAGACTTCGTGTAACGAATTACAGAAATAGCGTCATCTATAAGGTCGCTAAGCCCTGCTGTGTTATAGTTACCCTCTGTTTGATAAGTTCCACGCTTGTCATACCGGACACTCACAAAACCAAATTCTGTAAACATATTTGCAAGATTTTTATACAGGTCTGTTTTAAAGTTCTTTTCATTTCCGTCGCGGTCAGTCTTTCCTGTTCCCATTATCAATACAATAGCCGGATATTTTTTGTCGGCATCGGGACAGGAAATGGTTGCGCCAATCGTAACATTTCCTTTGATTGATATTTTGATTTCCTTTATCGCCATACCCATTTACCCTTCTTCCTCAATTGGAGCAGAGATGAAAGATACGCTACGCAATTTTCCGTTTTCCTCTGCTTTCTGATATTTTCCTATGACCGCAGCTATATCTTGCATAAAGTTATCAAAGCTGTCATCTGTCAGAGTAAGAATACAAGTTCTCAAACTAAGGCGGTCTTTTTGAGGGTCTGCATTGTCTTTACAACTGTACTTCTGAAATTTCATATAGAGATCCATTAGGAATTGATATGCGGTTTCTGAAATATTACTGTTAACGACATCCGACATTTTTTTGACATTAATTGCAAGTAGTCTTTCCAAACTGCCCCTTACTTTTCGTTCCTCTTTTATAAGCAGGACTTCTTCTTTCAGCAAAGTATTGATATGCCGATATAGCGTAGGGGCCGGTACATCCGAAATTGCTTCGGAAATCTGTTTTGTCGTTGCTTCACCATGCGTTTGCAGATATTGCATTACCTGTATCCTCACAGGGTTAGAAAGCACCTTTATCAGCTCCACTGTTTGTGCCACCTTCCTTTACTCTTCATTCATCCAAGAATGTCTCTATAAAATCGTGCCATCTTGTCAATGTCACCAACCAACAAACAAGCCCCTACTCGAACTGTCTTTCCATTCATCGCTTCATCCTCCATTGCTTTGATTTTGCGAGTTATTCTATCCGAATATTTCACTACCTTTTTTAAAAATAATTATATTATCATATTTGATAATAGTCAAGTATAAAATATGCATCCCGCAGTCCCTATTCAATCTAAAGAAGTATGCTTTTCCGTTTTCTCACACAGTAGGTAAAACGGACAAAATGATCTACTGATAACAAGTAAGACAGACTGCTCATATTCCGCCTGAATCAGTTGAAAAGCAAAGAAAAGTCCCGGAAATTCAACATTTCCAGGACTTCTCTATATCATTGATTCACGATTTATTCTTACAGGGCATCTCGAAACCCCGGCTGCTTCGCATCTGCCGCGCTACGCGCTCTATGGTTTTCTCGATGTACGCTCGGGCGAAAACAAATGCTCACCTTGTTCGCGCTTGTTTTCGTTCCTCGCTACACAATCCCCTGTGCTGTCATAGCCTCCGCAACTTTCAAGAATCCGGCAATGTTAGCACCTGCAACATAGTTTCCTTCCATGCCATACTTCTTGGCAGCATCATCCAGGTTGTGGAAAATGTTAACCATGATGTTCTTCAGCTTCGCATCAACCTCTTCAAACGTCCAGGAGAGTCTCTCACTGTTCTGGCTCATCTCCAGAGCGGAGGTAGCAACACCACCTGCATTGGAAGCCTTGCCGGGGCAGAACAGAACACCATTCTTCTGGAAGTACTCGGTAGCTTCCATGGTAGTAGGCATATTTGCGCCCTCTGCGACTGCAAAGCAACCGTTGGCAACGAGTGCCTTTGCATCCTCAAGATTCAGCTCATTCTGGGTTGCGCAGGGAAGCGCAATGTCAACTTTGACAGACCACTGATTGGTTCCTTCTGCAGCCTTGTCGTGATACTGGGCAGAAGGTCTTGCAGCTGCATACTCGGTCAGTCTTGCACGCTTAACCTCCTTAACCTCCTTAAGCAGTGCTACGTCGATTCCTTCGGGATCATAGATCCAGCCGTTGGAATCGGAGCAGGTTACAGGCTTAGCGCCCAACTGCTGTGCTTTCTGGATTGCGTAAATTGCAACATTACCCGCGCCGGAAACTGCAATGGTCTTTCCTGCAATATCCTTACCATTGCACTTTAACATCTCCTCCACAAGATAGAGAAGGCCATATCCGGTCGCCTCCGTTCTAGCCAGGGAACCGCCATAGGAAAGTCCCTTTCCGGTAAGCACACCCTCATAGAGACCGGTCAGTCTCTTGTACTGTCCATACATATAGCCGATTTCTCTTGCGCCGGTTCCAATGTCACCGGCAGGAACATCGGTGTCTGCGCCGATGTATTTGTAAAGCTCGGTGATGAAGCTCTGGCAGAATGCCATTACCTCTCTGTCGGATTTTCCCTTGGGATCAAAATCGGAACCGCCCTTGCCACCGCCGATGGGAAGTCCGGTCAGGGAGTTCTTGAAGATCTGTTCAAATCCAAGGAATTTGATAATACCAAGGTTTACGGAAGGATGAAGTCTCAATCCTCCCTTATAGGGTCCGATAGCGGAATTGAACTGAACACGGAATCCGTTATTAACCTGAACCTGTCCCTTGTCATCTACCCAGGGAACGCGGAAAAGGATCTGTCTTTCGGGGGTAACCAGTCTCTCCAGAAGAGCATCCTTGCGGTACTTCTCTTCATTGGCCTCAATCACCACGCGAAGGGATTCCAGAACCTCCTTCACTGCCTGATGGAACTCGGGCTGAGCAGGATTCTTTGCAACTACAAGATCAAAGACCTCATCAACATATGACATTTGTATGTCCTCCTTATAAAAATGTGGTTTTATGACTTTCGGTGCACCTGTGACTTTCTCCTTCCACGAGAAGCGACTGCCAACACTTACCTCAGGGCAAAGTTGCCCCTTGGTTGAGTGACACCTTTGTCCTATCTGTACCATTATAAACCCGATTTGTAAAATATACAACTTGCTTTATTCATTTAAATTGTAAAAGTTTTTTCTGCAATTTTATGCACCTTGTACAATGATACATGTATACAATAAAATGATAAGGGTAATTAATAAGGGTCTTCGACAAAATCTGTCGAAGACCCTTTCCTCCATACTCAACAATCACATCAATTCAAATATTCGCTCTTCACATAGCCAACCTGGCCCTCATAGACAATCTTACTCCAATCGCCTTCCCTGCCGAGCAGATCCACCGTGGCACCGCCGTTTAAAACCCCGAGACGGTCCGCTGTCTCACTGGCACTTGCGCGCACATTGACATTGGTAGTCGCTGTAACGGTTCCGATGACATCACCGGCATTTGCTGTCTCATTGATCGCAAGATATTCCGACTTAATATAGCCTTCCTTACCCTCATAGAGCACTTTGGTCCAGCCGTTAATCTTATTCTCCAGAACCTGGATCTTGGTTCCTCCGCTGACCTTTCCAAGCTTCTCAGCCTGCTCGCTGTCCGATGCCCGCACGTTGACCGTCGTTGTCGTCTTGGCATAAACAGGTGTATCCTGGGGCGGTTCTTCGACGTTCTCGCCGTTTTCCGATCCTGCATCAGGGTTCTCGGTTACTTCCGCATTCTCGGCCTCACTCTGCAATTTTGCAAGTTCAATCGCAACGACAGACTTCACCTGCTCATCCAGCGCCGCCATATACGTGAGAAGTTCCGGATTGGCACTCATAAGTTCGTTATATTCTACCGTAACACTATTGTACAGTTCCACCACGTCGTCCTGAGTGCTGACTTCCTCGATATACGCATTCAGCTCAGTACCGCTGGGATAACGGTCCACAATATATTCTCCTCCGTCATCCTTATGCATATAGAGTGTCTGAACACCGGGAACTTCCTCCGTGCGGTTCTTAAACACGACCTTAAAATACACATAGGCAATAACGGAACCATCCTCATATCCCTGCTTGGTATACACGTCCAGGGCGGAATAATAATCGATATACTTCGCGGTTTCAATGATCCACAGCATATCCTGCTGTTCCCAGCCCACGCAGCAAGTCTCCAAGGTGTCGGAATCTCCCAATGCAACCGCATTGTAATACGTAGCAATGGCGGAATAGAGCTCTGCGTCCTCGTTGGCAACAAGCGGAACCTGCTTGCTAACCGCCTCCAGCGCCGCTTCGGTCGAGGTCGTCTGCTCCGTCTCCTCCGTAGCCATACTCTCGCCCTGTGAGCCCTTGTCTCCGGAACCAAGTGCAATAACAACTGTTATTGCAACTGCAACGACAATAATCACCGGAAAAACAATTTTATTGTGCTTAACTAAAAAATCGCGTATATTACGCGCTTTCTCTTTTACCATATAATCTCTCCATACATTACAGGCAAGGTGATGTAAATGCATCCGACAGGAATCGAACCTGCATTAAAGGCGTCGGAGGCCTTCGTTCTATCCATTAGACTACGGATGCAAAACATCAATTATTACAAATTTGTTACATCACCTCGACTATAATATCACAAAAAAAGCAAACTGTCTACCTTTGATTTTGGTTTTTTTCAACAAGATGCAGGAAATTATGATCAGAGAACGGAAATATCAGCAGATTCGCGATTGAAATAGTAAAGATTATCCGAAAGAACATCCTCCGGATCCAGTTGTGTTGTATTTACTTCCAGAATCATTTCTTTGAGACGCCCTGCGGAAATCTGTCCGTCATCGGGCAATAGGATCACCTCGTGTACCGAGCTGGGCAAAATGAACAAATCCGAACCCACTCTGTCCGAGATCGATTTGAGCAGTTCCGGATACAGCATTGTGATGGCTCCCTGAACCCTCTCCCGATTGGTCAGAATCATCATCGGAGACTCCGGCAGAAGGTTTGGATCAATCACATCCGGATTGTTTTTGTTAAGAAGACCCAGAATCATTTCATTCATGGGCACACAGTCCGCAGCAAACAGCGCCGGTGTATTTTCTGCTGCCGCAGCTAACAGTGCTTCTGTTCCCACATCCCAAAGAACCGCATGGGAGTGATAGATAAGGATGGATCCTGCGCCCAGTTCTTTTCCGTTATACGCGTAATAAAAGCAAATTGCAAGATCCAGGAATTCCACATGGGGAATCTGCTCCAGAAGTTCCCTGTTTTTCTCCCGATTGATCAATTTAGCGCAGATGCGATCCTTCACCAACGCATATTCTTTAAAGAAGCTCATATCCACATTGCAACCAGGTCGTCCCTGTTCATACACCTCCACGATTCTCTCCACAATCCGGCTCATTGTCATCCCCGCCTGATAAGCCTCAAAGAAGGTGTTTAAATAAATGGTAGGTGATACATTTTGATGTTCTCCGTAAATATGCAAACCCAGGAGTTCAACATGATTATTCTTTGTGACATTGAGAAGTTCGACGCGACATTCTCTGCGAAGTCTCTCATGCACTCTCTCTTGTACTTTTTCTGCGAATTCTTTCATATCCATTTTCTTATCCTCAACTTTCTGATTGTTTCATTGTTGTTTTTGGGCAAAAAATAAGACAACCGCCTCCTTCTTTCGAAGAAGTGCTGTTGTCTTACAAATTTCTGATAGATTGATCGTGCGACTTATACGCGGGACAGATACTCTCCGGTTCTGGTATCGATCTTGATGGTCTCACCCTGATCAACAAACAGAGGTACGGAAACGGTTGCACCGGTCTCTACGGTAGCAGGCTTCGTGGCACCGGTAGCGGTATCGCCCTTGAATCCGGGCTCGGTATCGGTGATAACCAGCTCTACAAAGAGAGGAGGCTCAACGGAAAATACACTGCCGTTGTGAGAGCAAACCTTGCACATCTCATTCTCTTTCACGAACTTAAGAGCATCGCCAACCGCCTCAGAGTTCAGTGCAATCTGGTCATAGCTCTCGGTATCCATAAAGTAGAAGAGATCTCCGTCAGAGTAAAGATACTGCATATCTTTTCTATCAATACGCGCCTGAGGGCATTTCTCGGTGGGACGGAAAGTCTTCTCAACAACACCGCCACTCTTGATATTCTTAAGCTTCGTACGAACGAAAGCTGCGCCCTTGCCAGGTTTTACATGCTGGAATTCAATGATCTGGTAGACATTGTTATCATACTCAATGGTCATACCATTTCTGAAATCGCCTGCAGAAATCATAATCTATTCCTCCTAAATTTTCCACGTTATAATTCCATAACAGTTTAATATAAAAAGCAGGATATTTCAACTGTTTTTGAAAATTTTTTACCGATAATCGCAAATTTCGTCTTTTTTACGATCTCTCGTTCATCTGTGTGTATCGTTTCCGACTCGACATCAGGAATTCCCGCATCCCCCTGCCGATCCATTTATGCCCTTCCGGATGTATTGAATGAATCAGACACTCCTCACTGTCCAACAACCGGTATGCTTTTCTTGTTGTCTCAACCTGCGGATAAACATTTTGAAGGCCGGATTTTCCGCTCAGGTGATCCTGTTTTCCACTCTCGATGAAGAAGGGTCTGGGAGCGATCAACGCCCCGATATCTCCCATATCCGCCGTCTCAAATAGAAACGGAACAAAATTACAGGCACAGTTTTGGGGCAACTCGATCAACGATTCTTTCATGCCGTAAAAATAACCGCTGGTGATTGCCGCATTCACCCGCTCATCCAGCGCAGCCCACCAAAGCGTCTGCTGACCGCCGCCGGACATGCCGGCACAAGCCATAAAATCTCCCGTCTCAGGCAGAGACTTTAAGTAATCGGCAAGTCGCATCAGATCCCAAACCGCGGTACCGATCACACTCCTGCCAAAGCCGATGCATACCTGAAGCAGTTCTCTGTGGGAATTGCTCCTCATCGCCTGAGGCTCCTCCTTTTGTTCCGGGAACTCCCGCCTGTCACCGCTTCCTCTGGTATCGGGACACACTACCAGAAATCCGTCCTCCAGACTTTCCCGGATAAACTGCTCCTGTCCGATCACTGCCTCACGCTTACCGCCGCCATGCCCGTGGGGTATGATCAGAATCGGATGCTCTCCTCCCTCACCGGGGCGAAACAGATAAAAGGGCATCCACACATCCGGTTCCGTCTCGAGCAAATGGTACTCCCCGGACAACCCATTGATATCATCTGTCCGCAGAAACTCGTGTCTTCCTTCGCACCGGACACCCCGGTTCACACCGGAGATCTCACAGAGTCTGTTGCGCAGTGTGCTCTGCCATAAGACACACTCCTCTCTGCTTTGGGCGGAAAATGCATATTCTCTCGGTTTGTCTTCAAATGCTTTCACATAAAAATCCAGTGAACTGTAATACATGCAATTTACCCCCCGATACGCTCCAGCACGAAATCGATTGCCTGCAGATAACCGTTCAGTCCCTGTCCGTAGATCTGTTTATCGCACACCGGTGCCGTCACAGACACCTTGCGAAATTCCTCACGGTTGGTAATGTCGGATATATGAATTTCCACCTTGGGAACCGTGATACTGGCGAGTGCGTCACGGATTGCATAACTGTAATGGGTGTAGGCACCGGGATTGATAACGATGCCCTGGGTTCCGTCAAAATAAGCCTCTTGAATACGGTCTATAATGGCACCCTCATGGTTGGACTGGAAACACTCAATTTCGCAATTGCACTCTTTTGCTTTGGACTGAATCAGATTACAGAGATATTGGTAATCCTGAGTGCCATAGACCGACCGCTCACGAATTCCCAGAAAATTTAAGTTTGGACCGTTCATTACCAGTATTTTTGTCATTTTATCTCCATTCCACAGACGCTTTCGTGTCGAAGGAATCGCCTGTTCTTTCGGTGTATCCTCCCCAATCTCCTTCTCGATTCTGGCAAGGATATCATTCACATCCAGCTCGTCTACATCCACGATCACATCGGCACATTCTTCATAGGCTGCCCTGCGTTCCTCCATCAGCTTAGTAATTCTTTCCAATGGATTCTCGCATTGAAGGAGCGGTCTTGTGGTGTCCGTCTTCAGCCGCTCATAGACCGTCTCGGGTCGGACGCGAAGCCACACAACCGTTCCGCATCGCGCCAACAACGGTCTGTTTACGAGATTTACGGGAGTGCCGCCGCCCACAGAGAGAATCCTGCTGTAGGATTTCTCCGCCTGCTGCTGCAAAAGCTCCGTCTCCATGCGGCGAAATTCCGCTTCCCCGTCCTGCGTGAAGATCTCGCTGATTGTCCTTTTCTCACGCTGTTCGATCTGTTTGTCCGTATCCTCCACCGGCATTTTAAGTCGGTAGGATAATTTCAATCCCACGGATGTCTTACCGCTTCCCATAAACCCGATCAGTACAATACTTTTGTTCTTTTTCATCTTCATCCCCGTCTCATAGATGTTCATTGCAATGCGATAACAAATCTGTCAGATTCCCATCTCGTGGTAGGTCTGTTCGGCCAACTCTTCGGAAATTGTTTTCCCCGTCCAGTACTCGTAAGCAATGATTCCCTGGTATAGCAACATTTTGGCACCGTTATATGCCTTGCCCCCCTGCTCCTTCACCAGTTTCATAAAACGCGTCTCGGCAGGGTTAAAGATCAAGTCGTAACCGGTGTGTATCCTTTGATAAAATGCTTCGTCGCCGATAATCACATCCTCCACATTCGGGTACATTCCCACGCTGGTCGCCTGAATCGCCAGATACCGTTCGTCCGAAGGAAGTTTCCCGTAATCCGAAAGCATCATGGGAAAAACAACCTCGCCATAGAAAGCATTCACCTCATCAGCCACCTGTTTCGCGCGTTCCAGGGTTCGATTGAGCACATAAATCTTACCCGCTTTTTTCTCCGCCATCAGTATGGCGACTGCCCTTGCCACACCGCCAGCCCCAAGGATCAGTATCTTCTCACCCGCAATGGGGACCTGATCCGAGCACATTGCACGGTAAAGCCCCGGCATATCGGTATTGTATCCCTTAAAACCTCCCTCGGTTCTCACCAGCGTGTTGACCGCCCCGATGCGCTCTGCAAGCGGATCAAGCTCCTTCAGGAAGGGGATGACTTCGCTCTTGTAGGGAACCGTAACATTCACCCCCAAAAGATTTAATGCATAGGCTCCCCGTACCGCGTCCTGAACCAATCCCTCCGGCACGTGAAAGGGCACATACACCAGATTGGTCTGCGTACGGGATGCCAGAAAATTGTGAATAGCCGGTGAGAGCGTATGCTCCACCGGATTCCCCAAAAGTCCGCAGGTGCGGGTATATCCGTCAATCATCCTATATCCTCCTTCGACTTCCTCTGTGGTGCAGTTCGGGCAAATCTGCTCCGATGAAAAAAGAAAAGAACGATCCGTTCCAGTCTGCGCTTTATCACAATCTGGATCTCCTCCCTGGGATGAATCGGTTTCACCAGAATTGCCTTGATACCGACCCGTCTGGCACCCCACACATCCGTAAACAACTGATCTCCGATCAACAGAGTCTCGGAAGGTTTCGTCCCCATCTTCTCCATCGCTTGCTCATAACCGTCCCGCCCCGGTTTTCCTGCCTTGTACGTATAGGCGGATCCAACGGCATCCGCAAAGGGTTTCACGCGGGGTTCCTTGTTGTTTGACAAAAGCTGTGTCTGAAATCCCAGCTTACGCAACCGCAAAAACAGAGCGATTGCCCTCTCGTCAGCCGCAGCACCATGGGGCACCAGCGTATTGTCAATGTCGTAGATAATACCGCGAAAGCCTGCCTCATAGAGTGCCTCATAATCAAGCAGATAAGCACTTTCCGCCTCATAATCCGGATAAAATCTTCGAAACACGCCTCTTCCTCCTAAGCGATAACTTTATGGTCCAGCCACTTTCGACTGCGAAAACGCAGGCTGAAGATCACCGCCCGGATTCCCCAATCTGCAAACATTCCCCACCATACCGCCATAGGTCCCATATGGAAGAATTTCACCAGGAACACACACAGACTGACCCTGCATAGCCACATGGTAAGCGTGGAGACAATCATCGAGAACTTCACATCCCCCGCAGCCCGCATTCCGTACGCAGTCAAAAAAGAGGGGATCCAGAACAACGGTTTAAAAATCGTGATGGCTCCCACCATAGAAACGCACAATGCGGCACTTTCCGTCTCCATTCCGGCAAGAATCGTAATGGGGCGCACCAGCGCATACACCGTAAGGCAACTCAATGTCATAACTACTTCACCGATCACAAGGAATTTCTTAATATAGTAGACTGCCTGCTCTTTTTGACCGGCACCGAGGCATTGCCCTACCACGGTCATCAATCCGATTCCCGTGCCAACCGCGGCCACACCGTTTAGGTTTTCCATCATATTGGTCATCGCCTGTGCCGCAATTGCCATGGTTCCCATGGTCGATACCGTGGACTGGATGACCAGCTTGCCAAATTGAAACATACTGTTCTCAATACCGGAGGGAACACCGATGGCAAGCACCTTTCCGATCAGCCCAAAATCCGGTCGAAAGTGTCGATATCCGCGAATGACAATGGGTTGCAGGGGCTTTCGCAATTGTCCGAAGACCACCACCGCACACAGGATGCGGGACAGCAGTGTGGCGAGCGCCACTCCGGTGACACCCAGATGGAACACCCAGATAAAAAGGGCATTTCCAACCACGTTGCACAAATTTGAAATCACGGAAATAACCATCGGCTTTCCGGAGATTCCCTGTGCCCGGTAGATTGCCGCTCCCGCATTGTACAGGGCAATAAAGGGAAAAGAAAGAGCCGTCAGAAAAAAATAGATCAGGGAAGCATCCATAACATCCTGCTCCACGGCTCCGAAGGTCCCACGCAAAAGAGGTCTACGAAAGACCAGACAAAACATCATCACCGCAATCGAGATCACTGCCACCGTGAGGATCACCTGCTGTGCAGCCCGATTGGCCATCTTCTCGTTCTTTTTACCGATGTACTGGGAGCACACAATGGTTCCCCCCGTGGCAAGTGCCGAAAATGCCTGAATCGCCAAAATATTGATGGAGTCCACCAAGGATACCGCCGACATGGCAGCCGCTCCTACATTGCCGACCATGATCGTGTCCACGGTTCCCATAAGAGATGCCAGAAGCTGCTCAACAATCAACGGCATTAACAGTTTACGAATATCCAAGTTGCTGAATAAAAACTTATCCTTCACCGGTTTCAACCTTCTTTAGCCAGCAAAGCCACTACTTCCACACCGCTTGTCCAGGGAAACTGATCCACTGCGACAGCTCGTTTCACACGATACCCGCGCTCCTCAAAAACCTCCAGGTCACGCACAAGGCTGGTCGGCTTGCAGGAAATATATACGATACGTTCCACCCCATAGTCAAGGATCTTTGGAAGTGCCTTGGGATGAACTCCATCGCGGGGAGGATCCAGAATAATCAAATCCGGCTTCTCCTGAAGATCATCCAGCACCTTCAGGACATCACCCGCAATGAAGGTACAATTATCCAGTCCGTTCTCCGCTGCACAGATTCTGGCTGCCGCAACCGCCTCCTCAACAATTTCAACACCGATGACTTTCTCGGCTGCGGAAGCTACCAGCTGCGTGATCGTACCGGTTCCGCTGTACAGATCGAAAACGGTTTTGACATCCGGGGAGGTCCCCACATATTCCCGCACCGTTTCATAAAGCACCTCCGCGCTGTGCGAATTGGTCTGAAAGAACGAGAACGTGGAGATCCGAAAATCCAGATCCAACAGTCTCTCACGGAAGGTCTCTTCGCCGTACAGCACCCTTGTCTCATCACTTTGTACGACATCTGCGAGGGAATCATTCAAAATATGCAATATTCCCTGAAAACGCCCTGCAAGCTCCCCACTTCGTTCCAGATCCAAAAGTTTCTCCTTGAATCCCTCGATCAGTTCTTCCGGGGAGCAGGAATTCCCCTCCGCCACGGGTGACTGGGTGGTGGTCACCAGCGCGACCAGAATATCCCCCGTCTTTGATGCCTTCCGTACCAACAGATGTCTCAGATAGCCTTCGTGACTCATGCGATGGAAATGGCGAATCCCGCACTCGGCAAAATAATCCCTCACAGTGCGCAGTATCCGTCGATAATCCTCATCCACAATCCTGCAGTCGTCCACCGTGACAATATCATAGAAGCTTCCGCGTTTGTGCATTCCCAGCGCCAGCGGCCCGTCTTTATATGCGTCTCCGAAGGTAAATTCCATCTTATTGCGATAGCCGTAAGCGACGGGACTGCCCTTGATGCCCTCCCATATCCATCCGCAGGGCTGTCTATCCAACACAGAGTCCAGCAATCGCTTCATCTGTTCCTCTTTCACTCTTAACTCCTCTTCATAGGAAAGTGAAAGATATGTACAGCCTCCGCACACGCCAAAATGGGAACACGTCACGCCTGTCTCCAGAGGTGATTTCTCTAAAACCTCTAAAAGCCGGCCTTCCGCCTTCCCTTTTCGAACTTTACTCACACACAACCTGATCTTCTGACCGGGCAGAGCATTCTTCACGACGACTCGTTCCCCGTCCACAGACACAATCCCCCTGGCCGGAAAATCCACGCGTTCCACAACGCCCTCACAGATCTGCCCCTTTTTCATAAAAACGTACTGCTCCCATCAAAACCGGATTCGAAAAACCGGCTTATATACTCTCATCCTCGAAGAAATCGTCCTCGTCTTCCTCATCCTCGAAGTCATCCTCGAAATCATCCTCGAAGTCCTCCAGATAATCGGGAGTAAAATATCGGTAAACAGCGTACGCAATCGCAGCAATCGCAGCCACAGCACCGACAATTGCAAAGATCCACAAAAGAACGTTGCTCTTTTTCTCTTCCTTCTTCTCCTCTTCCTTCCTGTTCAAAAGATCTGTCAATTTCAAAAGATCCGCCTTCTTGGAGAGTTCTGTCAGTTTGGAAAGATCCATTTTGGAGAGTTCCTTTAATTTCGAAATATCCACCGCATCCATAAGAGCCTCCAGTCTGTTCATACCGCTTTTACCGCCTTTCTAAGTGTTCTCTGACGTTTGTTGCAACTTATTTTCACATGTCCATAGTATATCATAGATCACGAAAAATTACTACACCCGTTTTAATTTTGCGAAGGATGCATACATAATCTTCTGTCCCGCCTGATCGAATTCCACAGTCACCTTATAATCCCGCGGCTCGCTGGAAATATTTTTGACGGTTCCTTCCCCGTACTTTATATGTCGCACCCGATCCCCCACCGTGTATTCCAGGGCTGACATCGTCTGTACCGGCGCTCCCTTGGAGATTCCTGCCAGGTTATTCAGGCTGTTTATGCCCTGTGCGATAAACGGTTTGTCTGCCTTTGGCGTCGCATGGGGCCGGATGATGGCCTTGGGTCTGCTGTCCAGGCCAAGTGCCCGTTCCAGATCATATTCCGCAGTCCGTCTCTTCGGCGTGACGGGTGCATTGTCCATCAGGGCAGGCGGGATCTCCCGTACAAACCGGCTTACCGGATTGTACTGTGTCTCTCCGCGTATCATACGCTGTCTTGCACAGGTCAGGGTCAGTTCCTCCTTGGCGCGGGTAATCCCCACGTAGGCCAGTCTTCGCTCTTCCTCCATCTCCAACGGATCACCGGATGCAATTGTGACATATCCGGGAAAAAGCCCATCCTCCATACCGGCCATATACACCACCGGGAATTCCAATCCCTTCGCAGAATGCAGGGTCATCAAAAGTACGCGGTTATCCTCATCCGCCACCTGATCAATATCCGCCACCAATGCCACTTCCTCCAGGAACTCGGAAAGCAGGGGATGTTCACAGGATTCTTCATAGCTGACTGCCTTGGAAATCAATTCATCAATATTGGCCAGACGATCCTCCGCCGTCTCCTCATCCAGATCCCGTAAATATGAGGCATAATCGACCCGTTCCATGATTGCCTTTATAAGCCCGGAGATTGTATAGGAATCCAATCCGCTTCGAAATACCCGGATCATATTGACAAATCCGGTAATCTTACCCTCCGCCTTTCCCAGGCCCATAATCTCATCCGCAACACACATGGCATCGTATAATCCCATTTCATGCAGCTGTGCGTAGTCCTCCAGTTTCTCCACGGAGGCTGCACCGATACTGCGTTTCGGGACATTGATAATACGTCTCAGGGCGACTTCATCTCTGGCGTTGTCGATGGTCTTAAGGTAGGCAAGAATATCTTTGATTTCCTGCCTGGAGTAGAAATTGATGCCCCCCACAACATTGTACGGAATTCCTTCCAGAATCATGCGCTCTTCCAAAAGTCTAGCCTGTGCGTTGGTGCGATACAAAATCGCGCAATCTCCATAGGAACAACCGTTTTTCACCTGCTTGCAGATATCGTCCGCAATGTATTCCGCTTCCTCAAAAGCATTGTCGAACTGTCTGAAATGTACCCGGCTTCCCGCACCCTTGTCCGTCCACAGTGTCTTCTGCTTTCTTCCGGCATTGTTACTGATCACCGCATTTGCTGCGTCCAGAATACTCTGGGTGGATCGGTAATTCTGCTCCAGTTTGATCACACGTGCCTCCGGATAATGCAACTCAAAGTCCAGAATATTCCGTATGTTCGCGCCGCGGAATTTATAGATCGACTGGTCATCGTCCCCCACAACGCAGAGATTCCTGTGGGCATCCGCCAAAAGTCTTATCAGCTCAAATTGCGCGGTGTTGGTGTCCTGATACTCATCCACCATAATGTACTGAAAACGATCCTGATATTGCCGCAGCACCTCCGGGCAAGTCTGAAACAGCTCCACCGTCTTGCAAATGATGTCATCAAAATCCAGTGCATTGTTCTGCATAAGGGTATCCTGGTATTCCCGGTAAACCAGAGCCGTCACACGGGCATTTGCATCCTGTGTGGCACGAAGGGCATACTCCTGAACACTCACCAGATCATCCTTTGCGGAGGATATACTGCTCATCAGCATACGCTCCTTGTAGATCTTGGTATCAATATTCAATCTCTTGCAAATATTCTTGATCAATGTCTTTTGATCGTCTGTGTCATAGATTGTGAAATGGGGATCAAAGCCCAACCGGTCGATATGCCGGCGCAGAATTCGAATACATGCCGAATGAAAGGTACTCACCCAGATCTGATCGGCTCCGAAGCCGACAATCTTGTCGACACGCTCCCGCATTTCCTGGGCTGCCTTATTGGTAAAGGTAATGGCCAGAATATTCCAGGGACTGACTCCCAGCTCATCAATCAGAAAAGCGATTCTGTGGGTGAGGACTCTGGTCTTGCCACTCCCGGCGCCGGCCAGTAAAAGTACCGGCCCCTCCGTTGTAAAAACGCCTTTCTTCTGCTGTTCATTCAATGTATCGTATATACTCATCGTCAACCTCATATTCTGACTGTATTATTTACTGATGTTTACCACACTGCTGAAGTTCCAGGTGCGAATATTGAACTCCACCACCGGAGTATCACAGTATGCACACTTCTTTGCAGCGAGTCCGGGAAGGGGTGCACCACAGTTCGGACAATTCAGTCCGAGTCCGGCATCTCCGATATTTTCCACGTAATCCCGATCCTGAATGTAAATTACCTCAATATTGTAGCGGGTTTGCTCCATTTTGTCCCTGCTTCCCATTAAGATCTGCCCATCCTTTTCGAGGTAATGAAAATACTCGACCGAGGATTGAAAAACAACACTGCATCTTCCCTTGGTTTTTCGATACTGATGGATCTCCGTGCGGTG
>CAMAGI010000038.1 GCA_945833775.1 uncultured Lachnospiraceae bacterium | reverse complement strand
AACCGATGCGCTTAAGGAGATTTACCACAGCCATAACTTCATATTTCATTGCATCTGCGATGCTCATCGGCTGTGGTGACTCCGGTTCTCCGGTTAGTCAGGAGCATTATCCGCCAAGTAACCCCTCCGTTCAGAGCAGCAGTTCCCCGGAAGAAGAGATTTCCGGTCAAAATCCCCCGGTTGGGCAGAGCAGTTCATCTGTTGAGACTGCAGCCCGCGACAGCACTCCTGTCTGCCTGGTGCCCACTGCCCCGGGGATCCAGGAAGTACGAAATGATGTAGCAGTGATTGATTACTCCAATGCAGCCAACGGCTACATCACCGCTGACTACACCGGGACCTGCGAGAAGGTTAAATTCCGCATCACCGGTCCGGATGCCATCGACTACACCTACGATCTGCACGGAAATGCAAGTGCCAATCCCGGTTTTGAAACGTTCCCCCTTTCCTCCGGTAACGGAAGCTATAAGGTCACTGTTTTCGAGAATGTGGGCGGAACCAGTTATACAACCTGTCTGTTTACACAGTTTGATGTGGAGATAGCGGACGAGTTTGGTCCTTTCCTCTATCCCAATCAATATGTAAACTTTACTGCGGACAGCAAGGTGGTTGCCAAGGGTGCGGAGCTTACCGCTACCTCGGAGAGCGAACTTGACATTGTAGCCGATATATACGATTATATCACTTCTAACATTACATATGATTATGCCAAGGCATCCGATCCTCCCACCGGCTACACCACAAACGTGGATGAGATTTTGGAATCCGGAACCGGCATCTGTCTGGATTACGCAGCAGTGATGGCCAGCATGCTGCGGAGTCAATCCATACCGACCCGTCTGGAAATCGGTTATGCCCAGGATGCATATCACGCCTGGATCAGCGTATATATTTCCGATGTAGGGTGGCTTAACGGCATCATTGAGTTTGACGGAAATACCTGGACCCTCGTTGATCCCACCTTCGGTGCCAACACAGACGATAAAACCTTGAAAAAATTCATCGGAGACGGAACGAACTATACCTTACAGAAGATGTATTGATGTAAGTGAAACAGAAAGGATATTCTCATGAACAAACAAAAACCCTTATCCAATGCGGAGACCGCTTCCTTTTGCAGTCAGGTAGCCATGCTCTTCCAGGCAGGGATCACCCCCACCGAAAGCATGGTAATCCTTTTGAATGACGCCCAGACAGAGAGCTCCAGAGAATTGATTCGGGCAATATTGGAGGTGTGTCAGCAGGGCGAACCTTTTTACAAGGCGTTAAGTTCCACCAATGTTTTTCCGGACTATGTCATCCATATGGTTCAGCTGGGGGAAGAATCCGGTAATCTGGACAAATGTATCCGTTCTCTTGCATCCTATTATGAAAAAGAAGAAAACATTGCGCACAGCATAAAGAGTGCCGTTTCCTATCCTCTGATTATGATTGTCATGATGCTTGCGGTCATCTTTGTTCTGATCAGCAGGGTCATGCCGATCTTCAATCAGGTATTCATTGAATTGGGCAGTGAAATGACCGGATTTGCGGCATCCCTTCTCACGCTGGGAAACTCCCTCAACCGCTACTCCATCGTTCTGCTGGTGGTTGTCTGTCTGGTCGCTGCACTCTATATCATTGCGACCAAGACCAAAAAGGGAAGGCGCATCACCAACCAGATTCTGGACATCATTCCTGCTACCCGCGCTTTCCACGATAGTCTCGCAAGCGAACGTTTTGCAAGCGGAATGGCGCTCTGCTTAAGCAGCGGTATGGATACCTTTTCCAGCCTGGATATGATTTCCACACTGGTCGACAACAAGTCCATGCAGGAGAGAATCGCCGCATGCAAACAAAGCCTTATCGACGGCTCCAATTTCTCGGAGGCACTCACAAATTCCGGGATCTTTAACAATTTATATTCTCAGATGGTTGCCGTAGGTTTTCGAAGCGGTAATATCGATACCGTTCTGGAGAAAATTGCTTCCAACTATGAACGCGAGACCGACCGGCGGATTCAAGGCATCATCTCCATTTTAGAACCCACGCTGGTCATCATTCTTTCCGTTATTGTGGGCCTGATTCTCATGTCGGTTATCTTACCGCTTATGGGTATCATGGCAAGCATTGGCTGATAAGGAGAATCCATGAATCGATTTGAGCATTCCGCACCTTCTCTGTTGAGAAGAGTGACATCCTTGATTTCACCGGTTATTTTCATAGCGCTTTTTCTCTTCTTCCTGCAGGGAATCCAATCTGTGGGAGAGACCACCAAGGCAAAGCAGTTGGAAAGTCTGGAAACCGCACTTCGCCGCAGCATCTCACAGTGCTACGCGGTAGAGGGCGCCTATCCGCCTTCCGTCGACTATCTTGTGGATCACTATGGCTTAACCTATGACAGCAGTACTTTTCTGGTTGATTATGATTACTACGGCGGGAATCTTCTGCCGGAGGTGACAGTTCTTCGAAAGACAGGGAAATAGATATGAAGCAAGGCAAAAAATTTATCGTGGATATTCTCTTCGTGCTCGCCCTCTTCGGTATTTTTGCTGTATCGGCTCTGGTTCTTGTCACAATCGGTGCCGATGTGTATCAGCACACCGTGCGCGATATGAGCAGCAACTATGAGATCCGCACGTCCATCGCCTATATTACGGAAAAGGTTCGCCAGAATGATTCCTACAACCGGACAGGGGATGGTGTCACCATCACGGAAGTTTCCGGCACTCCCGCCCTGGTTTTGACGCAGGAAATAAACGGCGAACTGTATGATACATATCTTTATCTGTATGAGGGGTATCTGAAAGAGCTTTTCATGCGAAAGGACAATTACGTGGGAGAAGACTTTCTTCCTGCCGGTCAGGACATTATGCCCCTTAGGGAACTCGCTTTCGAAAAGTCGGATGCGCAGCTTCTGACAGTACACATGACCATCACAGACGGACATGAGGAAACGCTCTATGTTTCCCTTCGCTCCGAGAACTGACGAATAATTACCCGAGGAGTCTTCCCATGAAACATTCCAATTCCGGACTTTTTCTGATGGAACTGATTATTTCCATACTGTTTTTTTCCCTCGCAAGTGCGGTCTGCATCCAGCTGTTTGCAAAGTCCCATCTGCTCAGCAAACAAACCCGCGAGGAGAACCAGGCTGTCATCCAGGCCCAAAACCTGGCAGAAGTCTGGCTGGCTGCAGAAGGGGATCCCGATCAGATCCGTGCAATCCTTCCGGATTCCTGTTTCGACCCCGCCGCCTGTGAATTGGTCCTCTACTTCGACAGTGAGTGGAACTGTATTCCCGATTCCGACACATCTGTTTATATGGCTGTACTGAGCATGACGGATACTGCTGTATCCGAAGTTCCGGCAGACGCCCTCATGCAGGCAGAGATCAAAATTATGGACCGTGAATCCGATCCCGATTCCGGGGAATCCATCTACTCCCTGAATCTGGTTCATCATATTGCGCAGAAAAGAGGTGCCACAAATGAATCATAAATCCGGTAACGGTCACAAAACATACGGACTCAATATCGGTTCTTCCTCCATCCTGCTGATTTTTGTCGTTCTGTGTCTGATCTCCTTTGCAACCCTTTCCATCGTAAGCGCAAATGCAGATAACAAGCTGACACAGAAAGTCCTGGATCGTACCACCGCTTATTATGAGGCCTGCAATCAAGCCGAGCGAGCTTTGGCTGAAGTGGATGCAACACTTGTTTCCGTCTATTCCTCATCCGAAACGGAGGAGGAGTATTTCGCAGTTGTGGGCCACGGCAAATCCTTTGCCGTTCCCATTTCCGATCTGCAAACCCTGCAGGTGACCATTGATTTTCTCTATCCTGTTTCGGATGAAGAACCCTTCTACCGCATCAGTGATTGGAAAGTGATCACTACCGGCGAGCTCGAATAACGAAAACAGCGTACGCTGCCAGGTGTACGACATAAAGAAGGGGACATGGTACAAAACCATGTCCCCTGTTTTGATGCATTTTGTTATTACAAAACTGCTCTTTGAAGAAACTATTATCTCAGAGATTACTCAGCGTCGGATCCGGCCTCCACAGTCACCTCTTCTGTAACCTCCTCTTCGATCACTTCCTCAAGATCCATACCCTCATCGAAGGATACTTCCTCTTCTCCCATGTTCTCGTCAAAGGAGATTGTCGTAATCTCATCCGTACTCAATTTGGTATTGCGATAACGCTTCATACCGGTACCTACGGGAATCAGCTTACCAATGATAACGTTCTCCTTCAGTCCGATCAGGTTATCGACCTTGCCCTTGATTGCAGCTTCCGTAAGAACCTTCGTGGTCTCCTGGAAGGATGCTGCGGACAGGAAGGACTCGGTTGCCAGAGCTGCCTTGGTAATACCGAGAATAATCTGTTTTCCTTCTGCGGGTTCCTTGCCCTCGGCAATCAGTCGCTCGTTCATCTCCTCATAATCCAACACATCGACAAGTGTACCGGGGAGGAAATCAGTATCGCCGTTGTTCTCGATACGGATCTTCTTAAGCATCTGACGAACCAGAACCTCAATGTGCTTATCGGAAATATCAACACCCTGCAGACGGTAAACACGCTGTACTTCGCGAAGCATATAATCCTGTACGGCACGGATTCCCTTGATCTTAAGCAAATCATGAGGATTCACGGAACCCTCGGTCAGCTCGTCGCCGGCCTCAAGCACCTGTCCGTCCAGAACCTTGATACGGGAACCGTAAGGGATCAGATATGCTTTGGACTCACCGGTCTCTTCATTGGTGATGACAACTTCACGCTTCTTCTTGGTATCACGGATCTCAGCCTTGCCGCCGAATTCTGCAATAATCGCAAGTCCCTTGGGCTTACGTGCCTCGAAAAGCTCCTCGACACGGGGAAGACCCTGGGTGATATCGTCACCTGCCACACCACCGGTATGGAAGGTTCTCATGGTCAGCTGTGTACCGGGCTCACCGATGGACTGTGCCGCGATAATACCGACAGCCTCACCCACCTGAACCGCTTCACCGGTTGCCATATTGGCACCATAACACTTTGCACAGATACCGACATGGGAACGGCAGGTCAAAATGGTACGAATCTTCACTTCCTCAATCGGCTCACCTTTTGCATTCACACCGACGCTCAGGATCTTAGCCGCACGGCTGGGCGTAATCATATGATTGTGTTTCACAATCATGTTGCCGGCATTGTCGTAAATATCCTCGCAGGAATATCTTCCGGTAATTCGATCCTTCAGACTTTCAATGGTCTCCTTGCCGTCCATGAAGGCCTTTACAACCATTCCGGGAATCTCGCCCTTGCCTTCACAGCAATCCACCTCACGAATGGAAAGCTCCTGGGATACATCAACCATTCGTCTGGTCAGATAACCGGAGTCTGCGGTACGCAGTGCGGTATCGGACAGACCCTTACGAGCACCATGTGCGGACATGAAGTACTCCAGTACATCCAAGCCCTCACGGAAGTTTGATTTAATGGGCAACTCAATGGTTCTACCGGTTGTATCTGCCATCAGACCACGCATACCTGCCAACTGTTTAATCTGCTGGTTGGATCCACGCGCACCGGAGTCCGCCATCATGAAGATGTTGTTGTACTTATCAAGACCTGCAAGCAGAACCTCGGTAAGCTCCTTATCCGTCTCGTTCCAGGTTTCAACAACCGCACGATATCTCTCTTCTTCCGTGATCAGACCACGTCTGAAGTTTGCAGAGATCTTATCAACGGTTGCCTGTGCAGCAGCCAGCATCTCGGGCTTCTGGGCCGGCACGGTCATATCGGAAATGGATACGGTCATAGCCGCTCTCGTGGAGTACTTATAACCGATTGCTTTTACATCATCCAATACCTCGGCGGTCTTGGAAGCCCCGTGGGTATTGATAACCTTTTCCAGAATCTGCTTCAGCTGCTTCTTACCAACGTGGAAATCAACCTCCAGCTTTAAGAAGTTCTCCGGATTGCTTCTGTCTACAAATCCGAGATCCTGAGGAAGAATTTCGTTGAAGAGGAAACGTCCCAGTGTGGATTCCACCGTTCCGGTAACTGTTTCACCGTTCTCATTCTTCTTGGAAACACGAACGGTAATTCTGGAATGCAGGGTGATGACCTGATTCTCATAAGCAAGGATTGCTTCGTTCACACTCTTAAAAAACTTACCCTCGCCCTTTACGCCGGGTCTTTCCTGCGTCAGATAATAGATTCCAAGCACCATATCCTGGGAAGGAACGGCCACAGGACCGCCATCGGAGGGCTTCAGCAGGTTGTTGGGTGACAGGAGCAGGAAACGGCACTCTGCCTGAGCCTCCACGGACAGGGGCAGATGCACAGCCATCTGGTCACCGTCAAAGTCCGCGTTAAATGCGGTACATACAAGGGGATGCAGTTTAATTGCCTTACCCTCTACCAGAATGGGCTCAAATGCCTGAATACCGAGTCTGTGCAGTGTAGGTGCACGGTTCAGCATAACCGGGTGCTCTTTGATCACTTCCTCCAGCACATCCCATACCTGATTATCCAGTCTCTCCACCAGTTTCTTGGCATTCTTGATATTCTGGCTGATGCCCTTGGCACACAGCTCTTTCATAACGAAGGGCTTGAACAGCTCGATCGCCATCTCCTTCGGCAGACCGCACTGATAAATCTTCAGTTCCGGACCTACGACGATAACGGAACGTCCGGAGTAGTCCACGCGCTTACCCAGCAGATTCTGACGGAAACGTCCGGATTTACCCTTCAGCATGTCGGAGAGCGATTTCAGAGCTCTGTTGCCGGGGCCGGTAACGGGACGGCCGCGTCTGCCGTTATCGATCAGGGCATCCACAGCTTCCTGAAGCATACGTTTCTCGTTGCGCACAATAATATCCGGTGCGCCCAGCTCCAGCAGTCTCTTCAGACGGTTATTTCGGTTGATAATTCTTCTGTACAGATCATTTAAGTCAGAAGTTGCAAAACGTCCGCCGTCCAGCTGTACCATAGGACGAAGGTCGGGGGGAATGACGGGCACTACGTCCATAATCATCCACTCCGGCTTGTTACCGGAACCGCGAAAAGCCTCCACTACATCCAGTCTCTTGATGATGCGGGCACGCTTCTGACCGGAGGACTCTTTCAAGCCCTTCTTAAGTTCTGCAGCCTCTGCCTCCAAATCAATGGCCTGCAAAAGCTCCTTGATAGCCTCAGCTCCCATACCTACACGGAACTTGTTGCCCCAGGTCTCTCTCGCATCCTGATATTCTCTCTCGGAGAGAATCTGCTTGTACTCCAGATTGCTCTCTCCCTTGTCCAGTACGATGTAAGATGCAAAGTAAAGCACCTTCTCAAGGACTCTGGGCGAAAGATCCAGAATCAGTCCCATGCGGCTGGGAATCCCCTTAAAGTACCAGATATGGGATACAGGAGCCGCAAGCTCGATATGACCCATCCGCTCTCTGCGGACACTTGCCTTGGTTACTTCTACGCCACAGCGGTCGCAGACAACACCCTTATAGCGAATCTTCTTATACTTACCGCAATGACATTCCCAGTCCTTGCTGGGTCCGAATATCTTCTCACAGAACAGACCGTCTCTCTCCGGCTTCAATGTTCTGTAGTTAATCGTCTCAGGCTTCAACACCTCGCCATGGGACCACTCGCGGATCTTCTCCGGAGAAGCCAGGCCGATTTTGATGGCATCGAATGTCATAGGCTGATAGGTTGTTTCATTGTTTGTTTCTGACATGAATGGCACTCCCTTTCTTTTCTGCTTCCGGCAGCTATGGCCTCTTAGAACTCGTCTCCGCCGTCTTCCTGCTCATAATCATCACTGTAAGCATCGGTTTCATCGAAATCATCATCGCTGCTTACCAGTTCGCCATCAGAGTCAAACTCCTGCGTCTGATAGCCCATTGCTCCAAGGGAGCCGCTGTTATAGTCATCATCGTACTTGCGGTCGCCTTCCATCTCATAGCGATAATCGGTGTCGCCGTAATCGATGGTCTCCATAATCTCGACCTCTGTCTGGTCTTCACGGAGAACACGCACATCCAGGCCCAGAGCCTGAAGCTCTTTCAGCAACACCTTGAAGGACTCAGGAACACCGGATTCCGGAATGTTATCGCCCTTGATGATTGCCTCGTAAGTCTTCACACGTCCGACAACGTCATCCGACTTCACCGTCAGAATCTCCTGCAGCGTGTAGGAAGCACCATACGCCTCCAGAGCCCAAACCTCCATCTCTCCGAAACGCTGACCACCGAACTGTGCTTTACCGCCCAGAGGCTGCTGTGTAACCAGAGAGTACGGTCCGGTCGCACGTGCGTGAATCTTATCGTCTACCAGATGATGCAGCTTCAGATAATGCATATGACCAATGGTTACCGGGCTGTCAAAATACTCACCGGTACGTCCGTCACGCAGACGAACCTTACCATCGCGGGAGATCGGAACGCCCTTCCATACATTTCTGTGTTCTCTGTTCTCGGACAGATACTCCAGAACTTCGGGAAGCAGCTCCTCTTTGTGTCTGCTCTCGAAGGTTTCACCGCCCCACTCTCTTCCGTCGGCAGTGGTGGTCCGGCCTTCCGCCTTCCAGCTCTTTGCCTCTGCAGCATCGAAGGGCAGGTTTGCATAGTCGTTTGCCAGATCCAGGGTATCCATAATGTCATGCTCATTTGCACCGTCGAAGACAGGTGTTGCAACATTGAATCCAAGAGCCTTGGCTGCCAGGGAAAGATGGATCTCAAGGACCTGACCGATATTCATACGGGAAGGTACGCCCAGAGGATTCAGCACGATATCCAGAGGACGTCCGTTGGGCAGATAAGGCATATCTTCTACGGGGAGTACGCGGGAAACAACACCCTTGTTACCGTGACGACCTGCCATCTTATCTCCGACGGAAATCTTTCTCTTCTGTGCAATGTAAATGCGAACCGCCATATTCACTCCGGGAGAAAGCTCATCGCTGTTCTCGCGGGTAAATACCTTGGCATCCACAACAATACCATACTCGCCATGAGGAACCTTAAGGGAGGTATCACGCACCTCTCTCGCCTTCTCACCGAAAATAGCGCGAAGCAGCCGCTCCTCTGCAGTCAGCTCGGTCTCACCCTTCGGGGTAACCTTACCAACCAGAATATCACCGGCACGCACCTCAGCACCGATGCGGATAATACCTCTGTCGTCCAAATCCTTCAGGGCATCGTCACCGACACCGGGAACGTCACGGGTAATCTCCTCGGGTCCGAGCTTCGTGTCACGTGCCTCTGCCTCATACTCCTCAATGTGAACGGAAGTATAGACATCCTCCTGGACCAGTCTCTCGGAAAGAAGAACAGCATCCTCGTAATTGTAGCCTTCCCAGGTCATGAATCCAATCAGGGGATTCTTACCCAGAGCCAGCTCACCCATAGAAGTGGAAGGGCCGTCCGCAATTACCTGTCCCGCTTCCACATGATCGCCCTTTACCACGATGGGCTTCTGATTGTAACAGTTGGACTGGTTGGAGCGGGAGAATTTGGTCAAATGATATTCCACCTTCTCGCCGTCATCACAGCTCATATTGATCTGCTTGGAGGATACGTAGGTAATTGTACCTGCCTTTTTGGCAACTACGCAGACACCGGAGTCAACCGCCGCCTTGGGCTCCATACCGGTACCTACTACAGGTGCTTCCGTGTTCAAAAGAGGAACCGCCTGACGCTGCATGTTGGATCCCATCAGCGCACGGTTTGCATCGTCGTTCTCCAGGAACGGGATCAGCGCCGTTGCTACGGAGAATACCATCTTAGGGGATACGTCCATGTAGTCAAACATTCCCTTGGGATACGCCTGGGTCTCCTCACGGAAACGACCGGAAACCATATTGCGTACGAAGTGGCCCTCATCGTCCAATGCTTCGTTTGCCTGTGCTACATGGTAATTGTCTTCTTCATCCGCCGTCATGTAGACAACCTCATCCGTTACGCGGGGATTGGTCGGGTCGGACTTGTCAATTTTACGATAGGGCGCCTCCACGAAACCATACTCATTGATACGCGCATAGCTTGCGAGTGAGTTAATCAGACCGATGTTGGGACCTTCGGGAGTCTCAATGGGACACATTCTTCCGTAATGGGAATAGTGTACGTCACGCACCTCGAATCCGGCACGATCTCTGGACAGACCGCCGGGTCCCAATGCGGAGAGACGTCTCTTGTGCGTCAGCTCACCCAGCGGGTTGTTCTGATCCATAAACTGAGACAGCTGGGAAGATCCGAAGAACTCCTTCACTGCAGCAGTAACGGGCTTGATATTGATCAGGCTCTGGGGCGAAATCTCCTCAGCATCGTGGGTAGTCATACGCTCGCGAACCACTCTCTCCATTCTGGAAAGACCGATACGGTACTGGTTCTGCAACAGCTCACCAACGGCTCGAATACGGCGATTGCCCAGATGGTCAATATCGTCATCGTTGCCGAGGCCATACTCAAGATGCATATTATAGTTAATAGAAGCAATGATGTCTTCCTTGGTAATGTGCTTGGGAACAAGCTCATAGACGTTCTTCTTAATTGCCTCGGCAAGCTTCTCGGGATCGTCGCCGAACTCCTCAATAATCTGAGCAAGAACAGGGTAATAAACCAGTTCGTGAATGCCAAGCTCACGGGGATTGCAATCTACAAAGGACGTAATATCAACCATCATATTGGAAAGAACTTTTACATTTCTCTCCTCAGTCTGGATATACACAAAAGGAACGGCAGCATTCTGGATCGTGTCTGCCAGTTCGGGGGTAACCTTGTCACCTGCGGACGCAATCACCTCACCGGTAAGAGGATCCACAACATCTGCTGCAAGAATCTGATGACGAATACGATTTCGGAGCATCAGCTTCTTGTTGAATTTATATCTTCCGACCTTGGCAAGGTCATATCTACGGGGGTCAAAGAACATAGCATTGATCAGACTCTCAGCACTCTCAACACTCAGAGGTTCACCGGGACGGATCTTTTTGTACAGCTCAAGCAGACCCTCCTGATAATTCTCAGCAGTGTCCTTTGCAAAGCTTGCTTCAATCTTGGGTTCATCGCCGAACAGCTCGCGGATCTCATCATTCGTACCGACACCCAGGGCACGGATCAATACAGTGATGGGAACCTTACGTGTTCTGTCTACACGAACATAGAAAACATCGTTTGAGTCCGTTTCGTACTCCAGCCATGCACCGCGATTGGGGATAACCGTACAAGAGAACAGTCTCTTACCGATCTTGTCGTGTCCGATTCCATAATAGATTCCGGGAGAACGAACCAGCTGGCTGACAATAACACGCTCGGCACCATTAATCACAAAGGTACCGGTCTCCGTCATCAGAGGAAGATCCCCCATAAAGATCTCATGCTCGCTGATTTCTTCCTTCTCCTTATTATAAAGGCGAACCTTTACCTTAAGAGGTGCCGCAAATGTAGCATCCCTTTCTTTGCATTCCTCAATAGAATACTTTACATCATCTCTGCACAGTTCAAAGTCTACGAATTCAAGACTGAGGGATCCGCTGTAGTCAGCAATCGGAGAAATGTCGTCAAAAACCTCTTTCAGGCCTTCGTCGAGGAACCACTGATAGGAGTCCTTCTGAACTTCGATCAGGTTGGGCATCTCCAGAACCTCTTTCTGTCTCGCATAACTCATACGCATAACCCTGTTACCGGCAATTGGACGTATTCTGTTCTTTTCCATTGACACTGTCACCCCGTTCTTTCTGTTTTGGCGCAAAAAAGCCTAGCACCGCACAATAGTGCATCGTCTATATTATCACAAATAAGTCAACGGGTCAAGCTAAAATTTTGGAAATAATTGGATTTCCCAAGAAAGGTGTATAGAAATATCGAAAATAGGAAATCGGCAACCCATGTCGCCACGGTTGCCGATTCCTGCCACGGGCGGAAACGCCCGAATGAAGTTCTGATTCGGATCAAAGGTATTCTTATTTAAGAGTAACCTTAGCGCCAACTTCCTCAAGTTTCTTCTTGATGTCCTCAGCCTCTTCCTTGGAAGCACCCTCTTTGATAACCTTGGGAGCGCCGTCAACAGCGTCCTTAGCTTCCTTCAGGCCAAGACCGGTGATCTCACGAACAACCTTGATAACCTTAACCTTCTCTGCGCCAACCTCGCTCAGCTCAACGTCGAACTCGGTCTTCTCCTCAGCTGCCTCAGCTGCGGGGCCTGCTGCTGCAACTACAACGCCTGCTGCTGCAGATACGCCGAACTCTTCCTCACATGCCTTTACAAGGTCGTTTAACTCTAATACGGTAAGCTCTTTGATAGCATCGATCAATTCCTGTGCTGTTAATTTAGCCATTTTCATTTTCCTCCATTAATATTTGTTGATAGTTGATTACAACCTGCATTACTCTGCAGGAGTTTCAGCGGGAGACTCCTCTGCGGGAGCTTCCTCTGCTGCGGGTGCTGCTTCAGCTGCGGGTGCTTCACATGCACAAGCGCCGCCTTTTTCTGCCAACTGGTTCATAACGCGAGCGAAGTTGGTAATAGGACTCTGCAGACTTCCGAGCAGCTTGGAAATAAGCACATCTCTGGAAGGGATGCTTGCGATGGAAGCCATTCCCTTAGCATCGTACAGGGTTCCTTCAACTACACCGCCTTTGATCTCCAGCTTGTCAGCCTTCTTTGCAAACTCGCTCAGCACTCTTGCGGGAGCGGTTGCATCCTCAGAAGAGATCGCTACTGCGCTGGGTCCCTCAAGGTAGGGAGCCAGAGCTTCGAAATCGGTCCCCTTGAATGCACGGGTCATAAGAGTATTTTTGTATACCTTATAGACAACTCCTGCCTCACGAAGCGTTTTACGAAGTTCGGTGTCCTGCTCAACGGTGAGTCCGCGATAATCTACCAAAACTACGGACTGGGCATCCTTAATATTGGCGGAAATCTCGTCAACGATGGGCTGTTTCAATTCAACCTTTGCCATTTCTTTACCTCCTTATAGATTTGTTGCCGATAAAGAGACATATAAATGAAAAATCCCTCTTAGCCGCAAGGACATAGAGAGACATTGCAAATCAAATGTATACACTCTTTCTCCTCGGTAGGACTTACGCTCGGGTGAACCCTCACACCTACTGTCTTCGGCAAGGAATGCGGTTTCTCCGCAAACCTCAGTAATAATATCATAAGGGGGTGACTTGTGTCAACCCCCTTTATGAACTTTGGAATTTAGAAATTTGCTTTAGAACTTAGCAACGCTGACCTTCACGCCGGGGCCCATGGTGCTGGTCAGAGTAATGCTTCTCAGATACTGACCCTTCAGTGCGCTGGGCTTAGCCTTAATGATTGCATCCATCAGTGCGGTGAAGTTCTCCTGCAGAGCCTCTTCCGTGAAGGAAGCCTTGCCCACGGGAACATGCACGATGTTGGTCTTGTCAAGTCTGTACTCAATCTTACCGGCTTTGATATCAGCGATTGCCTTCGCAACGTCCATGGTTACGGTACCTGCCTTGGGATTGGGCATCAGACCCTTAGGTCCGAGCACTTTACCGAGACGACCAACCACGCCCATCATATCAGGGGTAGCTACTACAACGTCGAAGTCGAGCCAGCCTTCGTTCTGGATCTTGGGAATCAGCTCCTCGCCGCCAACATAGTCTGCGCCTGCAGCCTCTGCCTCATTTACCTTGTCGCCCTTAGCGAAAACAAGAACCTTAACAGTCTTACCGGTTCCGTTGGGCAGTACAACCGCACCGCGGATCTGCTGCTCAGCGTGACGTCCGTCACAACCGGTTCTGATGTGTACTTCGATGGTCTCATCGAATTTTGCGGTTGCAGTCTTCTTGACAAGTGCAATCGCATCTGCGGGCTCATAGAAAGTTGCACGATCTACAAGCTTTGCAGCTTCTACATATTTCTTACCATGTTTCATTATTTTACCTCCTAGGTTCCAACGACAACCATATCGGCTGTCTCCCAAATTAATTGTTAGTCTTCTACTACAATACCCATGCTGCGTGCAGTACCGGCGATCATGCTCATTGCTGCCTCAAGGCTGGCTGCATTCAGATCGGGCATTTTCAGCTCGGCGATCTCCTGAATCTTTGCCTTGGAAATGGTAGCAACCTTTGTCTTGTTGGGAACGCCCGAACCGGACTTAATGTTGCAAGCCTTCTTGAGCAATACTGCTGCAGGGGGAGTCTTCGTAATGAAACTGAAGCTTCTGTCTGCATATACGGTGATAACTACGGGGATGATAACGTCACCCTTGTCCGCGGTTCTTGCGTTGAACTGCTTGGTAAATTCAACGATGTTCACTCCGTGCTGACCCAGAGCAGGACCAACCGGGGGAGCCGGTGTTGCTTTGCCGGCAGGAATCTGTAACTTGATGTAGCCTTCTACTTTCTTTGCCATTGTGGCACCTCCTATAATGTGGTAATTCGGCGCAGGTATTCATTTTTCACACGGCGTACACCGAAGTGCTCCGTGTTCCCTGCTCCCACTGTTGCCGGGCGTAAAGCCCATGATGCGGTCCTGAAACCACACCTATATTTGCGAACCCCTCTCAAAAGCCGTCCGCGACGGCATGACCTTTGCCTCCGTCAGCAAAACCGCATGAAAGAAATCCGGAAATATCAATTAATTAAGTTTTCTCACTTCTGCAAAGCTGATCTCTACAGGAGTCTCTCTGCCGAACATTTCGACATTGATGGTCGCGGTCTGCTTGCTGTGATCGAGCTTCTGAACCACGCCGATGGTGTCTTTCCAAACACCCGCAACAACTGCAATGCTGTCGCCTTCTTCAAAATCAATTGTGACATTCTCCGTCTTGATACCAAGGGGCTTCATCTCCGCCTCGGTAAGCGGAACCGGTTTGCTTCCGGGTCCCACGAAGCCGGTAACGCCGCGTGTATTGCGCACAACATACCAGGTATCGTCATTCATCTCCATATTAAGGAGAACATATCCGGGGAACATCTTTTTCTGTACGGTCTTGCGGACGCCGTTCTTCAGCTCCACAACATCCTCCATCGGCACTCTCACCTCAAGGATCTGCTCAGCAAGATGAGGATTGTTCTCGATGGTCTTCTCGATGTTGGCTTTGACCTTATTTTCATATCCTGAATAGGTATGAACTACATACCACTTTGCCTCTGCCATTCACTCACCCTCGCTCTATAATGATGTCAAGAAACTTACGCCAAACTGGATCACATAATCCAGAACCGCAATCAGTACGCCTACGGCTACCGAAATCGCAACTACAGCAACGGACTGCTTCACGGTTTCACGGCCATCGGGCCATACTATTTTCTTGAACTCGGCTTTTACGCCCTTGAAAAAGCTGGGACGTGCCTGTTTTTCTGCGGAATCTCCCATATCTGACCTCCGAAACTCAAAAACGAATCAACTGTGGCAACCTTATTTGGTCTCCTTGTGCATCGTATGTCTCTTGCAGAATCTGCAGTACTTCTTGGTCTCCATTCTGTCAGGATGATTCTTCTTTTCCTTCGTCGTATCGTAGTTACGCTGCTTGCACTCGGTGCATGCTAAAGTGATTTTTGTACGCATTTGTCTACCTCCACGTATTTTCTAAATTCCAATTTTAAGCATAAAAAAAAGACCTAAAACTTATCTCGCTTGACTACTATATCACATCCCATTTGTGCCGTCAACTGTTTTTTCCCGGGAATGCAGTATTATCAATACGGTAATTTTCCGAAATTTCTTATGTTTATCTTCTTATATACTTGCATATCCCGCAACGACGTGATATAGTGAAGAAAAGGTGGAGAAGAATACACTTCTCTCATATATCAGTCCAAACGGATTTGGACTTGTTTTGCCCGGTCATTCAATTTCAGGGAAGAAAGGAGGCGTGACAATGGGTGCAATTCTGAATACTGTCTATAACAACTATCTGTCAACTTATACACCCAAGAGCGTGACCCGCTACGATGCTCATAAGAAGAGTGAGCTGCGCAGTGTATACAGTTCCATTGTCAAGCTGACCAAGGATTCCCCCTGGTATCTTCCTACAACCAGCAAAGAAACGCAGCAATATGCCGTGGATGTGAAAGAAAATGCCCGCGGGCTCCACAACACGATAGCCCAGCTGGGCGGATTGGAAGAGGATGGTCTTCTCACCAAGAAAAGCGCTTTTTCTTCCAATGAAGATATTGTAAGTGCTACCTACATCGGAACCGAGAACCCCGACGAGCCCGTTCCCGAGCTTTCTATAGAAGTGAGGGCTCTCGCTTCTTCCCAGGAGAACATGGGCACCTTCCTTCCGGACGAACCGGTTTCACTGCCACCCGATACCTACTCTTTTGACGTAGGCATCAACGACATGAATTATGAATTTCAGTTCTCGATCAGTGCCGGAGAGACCAACCGCGACGTACAGGAGCGTCTGGCCCGCCTGATCAATAATTCCGGTATTGGTCTTAAGGCCTCCGTTTTGGAAGCACAGGGGCGCACCGCTCTGTCTCTCGTCTCCGAAGGTTCCGGATTACCCGCCGGTAAATCCGAAATTTTCAATATCAGTGATGATCGTACCAGCAAGCGCTCCGGAACCGCACAGTATTTCGGCCTCGATTACACGGCCAGAGAAGCTTCGAATGCAGTCTTCCTGCTGAATGGCGAGGAACGCACAGCCTCCTCCAACCATTTTACGATCGGCAAGCAATTTGAGGTTGCATTAAAGGGCGTAAGTGCTGAGGATGATCCGGTGAAGGTCGGTCTGAAAGAAGACATGGATTCGCTGGCCGACAATATTTCACAGTTGCTGGGAGGATATAACGGGTTCCTTAAAGCCGCATCCGCGTACCTGGATACCCAGTCCAGAAGCCGCAAGCTCATTCAGGAATTTGATCGGATTGCGGAACAGTACCAATCCTCGTTGGAGGCTATGGGAGTCCGCTATGAGGAGGATGGAACGTTATCGCTGGATCGTGATCTGTTCCGGCAGACCGCAGCACAGTCCGAGGATTTGGCTGAAACCTTCGGGTCCCTTAAGGAATTTTCCTCATCCCTGTTGCGCAAGAGCAATCAGGTCTCACTGAACCCGATGAATTATGTCGAGAAAACGGTTGTTGCATACAAAAACCCCGGCCACACTTATGTGAGCCCTTATACCACAAGTGCGTACAGTGGCATGATGTTCAACGGTTATTGCTAAAAAGCTTCTACAGAAACGGATTTATCCGCAACTGCAGAAGCTTTTCTTTTCTTATTTCGCCAGTTCCTCACTCACCATCGCCAGTGCCGCTTCGATTACTTTGTCCATATCATAGTACTTATACTGACCAAGTCTTCCGCCAAACAGGACATTCGTCTCCTGCGCGGCAAGTCTGCAGTACTGTTCGTACAGCTGAGAATTGCGCTCATCGTTGATTGGATAATAGGGTTCATCCCCCCGTTTCCACACTGCCGGGTATTCTCTGGTAATCACCGTCCCCCTGCCTGTGCCGAACTCAAAATGCTTATGTTCGATGATACGGGTGAACGGAATCTCCCGCTCCGTATAATTCACCACCGCATTTCCCTGGTAATTATCACACTCCGGCAAATACTCTTCCTCAAACCGCAGAGACCGATACTGCAGTTCCCCCAATTTATATTGGAAATACTCATCGATCATTCCCGTGTACAGAACCTTTTCGAACGAATCCCCGCGATCCGTGCTCTCCAATTCCCCGGAGCAATTCACAGCACCGGTTCCCGGAACTGCCGCACCGGTTTGATTCACAAAATCCCGATACGATATTCCAAGTATCACAGGAATTCCTTCCAGCATTTTCTCAATAATTTTCGTATACCCGCCAATCGGTATTCCCTGATAAGGATCGGTGAAATAATTGTTATCGTAAGTAAATCGCACCGGTAATCTGCGGATAATGAACGCAGGGAGCTCTGTGCAGTCGCGCCCCCACTGCTTCTCCGTATAGCCTTTCACAAGTTTCTCATAGACATCCCGGCCGACGAGAGACAACGCCTGCTCTTCCAGATTGGAGGGGTTCTCCACTTTCTCATTCGCGCGCTGTTCCTCAATCCTGGCACGAGCCTCATCCGGCGTGCG
>CAMAGI010000037.1 GCA_945833775.1 uncultured Lachnospiraceae bacterium | reverse complement strand
AGGGAAATTACTTTATCTTTGTCATGTTAAAGAGTAAGGAGGGCAAGAAGACCCTTCTGAACAATCGTGTGAGCGAGCTGGTGCGGGATGACTACGCCAGCAACCTGTATCTTCACATGGCTGAGGATGTGGTGGAGCGGTTGGTTTTTCATAATCCGCTGCTTCGGGTGACAGGTTCTCTCCATTTGGAACTGGCTACAAGGTGTGTAGTTTTCAACCCCAATAATCCTGCAGACGAGGCACGCAAGTTGGACTATATCCGTCTTGGCTACAAGTTGAAGGATGGAGCCACCGGATCTTATGTGCAGCTTACCAACGACTACATCTATCGCACTGCGCTGGAGCGGGAGATGCTCGACAGCGGCAGGGAGGACATTCAGATTGACCGGATTGGTGTAAAATCCATTTATTATGGCGTGCAGGAAAACGATCGGGATTACGAGAAAATGGCTTTCCTGTTCCTGGCCGATGTGATCTGCAGTAAGCTTGGTTTTGCCCCTGAGGGTAAAAGTCCCAGGGCCTGGATGGAGTGTCTGCAAAAGCGTACTGCGGAGCTGATGCCCGGCCGGACTCCGCTTCTGTTCGGCTATGATATTGTGGATACCTATTTTGACCGTGCCATCCGGGCCGCGGAGGCAAAGCAGTACTACGCCGCACTGGAAGCCGTGTACACAGGCATGCACACGGAGAGCGACTTTGCACAGCTCTATCGGACGGTGTGGTTTCCGGAGCTGTTAAAGCGCCTGGAGCGGGAGAACAATGCAGAGGCCATCGCACAGGCGACAGAGCGTCTCAAGAATGTCTGTCACAGCGACAATCTGCAACAGGAAAAGGCATTGTTTCTGTTTCAAAATCTGGAGAAGATGGCACAGTCAATGCCACTCTCGGGCCCCCGAAGCGCTGTGATCTTCTTCGAACTCTTTGACGTCGGTGTCAGTGTGTACTGCCATGTCGGCGACAGCAGGAGGGCGTTGGAATGCTATGAAAAATGTAAGGAGTGGAGTTCCTATGTGCCGGTGGAACGGTTCCTTACGCTGCGTAATAAAATGACCGTATGCCTAAATGATCTGTTCCGGTATCGGGACGGAGTGAAAATGGCTGAGGAGACCCTGATCTATCAGGCTTATGTGCAGGATCTTCGGGCGCAGATCTTCGGTCCGGAGAACTCCGGCACATTGGAGCACGCGAAGGCAAAGAGCCAGATGGGGCAGGAGTACGCACATCTTCGACAAGCGTGCGCGCAGGAAATGTTCCGGGAGGCTCTCTCGGAGATGGAACCGGATACACCCAATTACCGGATCACCCAGTCCTATCTTCTGCAGCACCTTTTGGATATGGAGATGCGCAAAGAGTACGAGCGGGAGGCATTCCTCTACTTCGGAGGAACCGCCGATCTGCGGGAACAGTTTCTCTATCTGGTACAAAACGGAGCGGGGCCTGCTGCCAAATTCTCCCTGAACTTCGCACTGTATGTGTATGTGCGGGCTCTGTATACCTTCTATCGAAAGGATATGACAGCGAAGCTTAAGGGAATGCTCTTCGACATCGAAATCACGCTTCGGAATCTCCATCCCGAGGCCGGCGAATTGATCAACGGGCATCCCTGGGAGATCATCTATAAATACCTGGCGCTGCTCGCACTGGATGCGGGAAAACGGCAGATTGCCGACCGCTATATGGAAAGGTCGGAGAAGATCCTTACGGTGTGCGGAAGCACCATCGATGTGATCATCCGGTTCGGACGGCTTCAGTATGACAGGGCGATCGGAAACAGCGCCTGGAAGAGTGAGGCGCAGAGCCTCTGGGAGACGGTGTGCCGGATGCAGGATCGCTGCGATGCGATCCCCGGGATCACCGATCCCGAAGCACTGTTCGAAGTGCTGGATCAGATTCTCGTTTTCATGTATCGCTAAAGGGACATACTTTCCCCCCTGTGGGCATAGATTAGCAGTGCCATTGACAGCGGACAACGCTGCCTGGCCGACGGATCTTGTCTGCAAGGGGGATTTTTATGTTTGAAGAATGGAGCATACAGGAAACTGCAAAGAGGCTGTCCGGCGATGTCACTGCCGGGCTTTCCGATACAGAGGCGTTAAAGAGGCTTCGCGAGGACGGACCGAATGAGCTGCCCACGCAGAAAAAGCGGGGACTGGCGGCGCGCTTTTTTGTCCAGTTGAACGATCCGCTGATCTATGTTCTGGTCGCCGCGGCCGGCATCTCCGTCGCTCTGGGAGAGGTAAACGATGCAGTCATCATTATCAGTGTCATTGTGCTGAATGCGCTGGTGGGGCTGGTGCAGGAGGGCAGGGCACAGAGGGCGCTGGACTCCTTAAAAAAGCTGACGAGCCCCGTAGCTACGGTGGTGCGCGCAGGGCAGAGAATGGTTATTCCGGCGTCCGAGATCGTATGCGGGGATCTGGTGTGGATCGAGGCGGGGTGTCTGGTACCGGCGGACCTTCGACTGGTGCAGACCCATGGTCTTACGGTGGAGGAATCCGCGCTGACCGGGGAGTCTCTCCCGGTGGAAAAGGATGCAGCCTTTCTGGTTACATCGGGACAAAAGACCCCGTTGGGCGATCATCGCAATATGGCGTATATGTCAACCATGGTTACCGCCGGTCAGGGGTATGGTCTGGCGGTTGCCACCGGAGCCCACACCCAGATCGGTGAGATTGCGCATATGATCGGCAATACCGGGGAGGAAATGACGCCGCTTCAAAAGCGTCTGGCGGAACTGGGGACCTTTTTGAGTATCCTTTCGCTGATTCTGTGCGCCGCTCTTTTCGGCCTTGCCATTCATCAGAAACGGAATGTATTTGAAATGCTGCTCAGTGCCATCTCTCTGGCGGTGGCTGCGGTGCCGGAGGGACTACCGGCCGTGGTGACCATCTGTCTGGCACTCTCGGTCACACGGATGGTGAAAGCGGGCTGTGTCATCCGCAGGCTTCCCTCGGTGGAGACGCTGGGAGCGGTCAGTGTTGTCTGCTCGGATAAGACGGGGACGCTGACACAGAATTGTATGACCGTGGAGAAATGCTGGGTGGATGGAAAAATCACCCTGCGGGACCTGCCCCGGGATTTTCTGCAGGCTTCTGTTTTGTGTAACGATGCCTCGATTCTCCATCAAAAGCGCATCGGGGATCCGACGGAGCTTGCCCTTTTGGACCTGGGAGAACACTTCGGTTTTCACAAGGAGAAGCTGGAGGAAGCGTTTGAGCGTCTGGATGTGCTCGCCTTTGATTCCGAGAGAAAGAAAATGACCACCTTTCATTCCCATCCGTCGGGGCTGTCCGTGTCCTATACCAAGGGCGCGCCGGAGGAGGTGCTGAAATGCTGTACCTGCATCGCAATGGACGGCAGAATCTTCCCCCTTACCGACCCCATGCGACAGAAGGTACAAAAGGCGGCAGCTACGATGGCGAGAGAGGCACTGCGGAGTCTGGCGTTGGCCATGAAACCGGATGCCAAGGGACCGGACGAAGAGGGGCTTACGTTTTTGGGTCTTCTGGGAATGCGGGATCCCGCGCGCCCGGAGGCTGCGGAATCGGTTGCGGTCTTTCGAAAAGCGGGGGTTGACACGGTCATGATCACGGGAGATCATGTTCAGACGGCATTGGCAATTGCCGGGCAGCTGGGAATTGCCTCCCGGGAGAGTCAGTGCATGACCGGCGCGGAGCTTGCAGAGCTAACCCGGGAGGAGCTTTTGGAGCGCCTTCGGACGGTGCGGGTATTTGCAAGGGTTTCACCCGCCCAGAAAGTGCGGATCGTGGAGGGCTTTCAGGCGCTGGGGAAAATAGTGGCGATGACCGGAGACGGCGTAAACGATGCACCCTCCCTAAAGCGTGCCGATATCGGTATCGCCATGGGCAAGGGGGGAACCGACGTGGCCAGGCAGGCATCGGACATGGTCCTGACGGATGACAATTTTGCAACGATCCGCAAAGCCATCGAGGAGGGCAGAGGAGTCTATGAGAACATACGAAAATCGGTGATCTTTCTGCTGTCCTCCAACCTGGGAGAGCTGCTCACCATGTTCTGTGCAGTCCTGTTTGGGCTGGCGGCTCCCCTTCGATCGGCACACATTCTGTGGATCAACCTGATCACCGATTCCCTCCCGGCGCTGGCCCTGGGGGTGGACAAAAACGATGCGGAAAGTCTGATGCGTGCGGCACCCAGAGAGCCGAGGGAGAGCCTGTTTGCACGGGGGGGACTGGCGCTGACCTGTTTTTACGGCGTGCTGATAGCGCTCATCAGTCTGACGGCGTTTCTGCTTCTGCCCATCGGAATCCTGAGGGAAGGAGGACAGAGCGTCAGTGTGGAGGGATTGTGCGCTGTGTTTCGCGCGCAGTCCTCGGGAGCACTTCTTTCCAGATGTCAGACCTATGCCTTCACGGTGCTGGGAATGTCACAGCTGTTTCACGCGGTGGGCATGCGGGATGTGTGCAGACCTGTGTTTGGACGGGGACTTTTGGAAAACAAGCTGATGCTTTTTGCCGTGGTGTGCGGCTTATGCCTGCAGCTTGCGGTTACGGAGATTCCGGTTCTGGTGGATGCCTTCGGAACGGTCAGACTCTCCTTAAGAGAGTGGGGAATGCTCTCGCTTCTGGCGGCTTTTCCGCTGCTTGCACACGAAGGCATTGCTCTTGGACACGGATCGGCGGATGCGTAAAAAAGACTTTGCTTACAGGGCGTTTCGTGCTATACTGATATACAAAACGGGCAGCGGGGACAAATGTGCAAAGCTGCCCTGTGTTGGAAAGGAAAGAAGTATGGCAGATAAGATTATTTTGACCGGTGACAGACCCACCGGAAGGTTGCATGTGGGGCATTATGTAGGTTCCCTGCGCAGACGTGTGGAGCTTCAGAATTCCGGTGAATATAAGAAAACATTTATCATGATCGCAGACGCACAGGCGCTGACCGACAACATCGAAAACCCGGAGAAGGTGCGCTCCAATATCATTGAGGTTGCCCTGGATTACATGTCCTGCGGACTGGATCCCGCGAAGTCGACGCTGTTTATTCAGTCCCAGATTTCCGAGCTCTGTGAGCTGACCTTCTATTACATGGATCTGGTGACCGTGTCGAGACTACAGCGCAATCCCACCGTTAAGAGTGAGATCCAGATGCGCAATTTCGAGGCCAGCATTCCGGTGGGCTTCTTTACCTATCCCATCAGCCAGGCTGCCGATATCACAGCCTTCAAGGCGACGACGGTTCCCGTGGGCGGCGATCAGCTCCCCATGATCGAGCAGACTAGAGAGATTGTGCACAAATTCAACACCGTTTACGCGCCGGTTCTGGTGGAGCCCGCGGCACTTCTGCCCGAGAACGAGGCCTGTCAGAGACTGCCCGGTGTGGACGGCAAGGCCAAGATGAGCAAGTCCCTGGGAAATTGCATCTATCTTGCGGACTCCGCCGATGAAGTCCGCACCAAGATTATGAGCATGTACACGGATCCTCTGCATCTGCAGGTTTCCGATCCGGGACATCTGGAGGGCAATACCGTATTCACTTATCTGGATGCGTTCTGTAAGCCGGAGCATTTCGAGCGCTATCTGCCCGACTATACCGATCTGGACGAGCTGAAGGCTCATTATACCCGCGGCGGCCTGGGCGATGTGAAGGTGAAGAAGTTCTTAAACAATGTGATGCAGGAGACACTGGAGCCCATTCGTGCCCGCAGAAAAGAGTTGGAGCGGGATATTCCGGCAGTGTATGACGTGCTCAAAGCCGGTAGTGAGGCGGCGAGAGAGGTTGCCGCACAGACACTGTCCGAAGTCAAGGGCGCGATGCGCATCAACTATTTTGAAGACGAGGAACTGATCCGTATGCAGAGTGCGAAGTACGAGGCATAACCGGACGGAATGGAGATAGTGTGAAAAATCACATTGATATGCTGATTTTCCACACGTCTATTTGTGCCGAGAACGTCACAAATAGACTCTGATCCGACAAGAGAAATTGCATTCGCAAATTTCTCTTGCGGTTCCTCGAACGTAACGTTCTCGGAATGGAGATTAAAATGCAGGTGAATTCGAGTAAGATTCTGGAGGAGAAACGTCCTCTCATGAAAAAACTTCTCGCCGGGCTTTTGGAGACTTACACTTACGCGTCCATTCTCGCAGTGGATGCCGAGGGGAAATCCTATGCCGTTTCAAGAGCGGGAATCAACATCGCCAAGAGCGATGTCTGGTCGGAGTGCGGATATGTCATCAAGGTGTATGACGGGGAAAGCTACGGAGAATATGCTTTCAACCATCTGGAGGAAGATCAGATCGACGGGATTGTGACCAGGATAAAGGAACAGCTCATGCCCTGGAAGGAGGCATTGGCTGCGGGACTTTGCACGAAGCAATATCCCCGGATGGATGAGGAAGAGGCTTCCTTTGAGAAGAGTACGGAGTGCGGGCGGATGCCCGGACAGATGGGGGACGGCGAGGTGATTGAGAAGTTAAAAGCCGTTCGCGATAAGGCGCTTACGCAGAGGGAGGATTTGATCGATTGCAGGACAGCCTGCTCCTATCAGGTCGCTCACAAAATCTTTCTCTCTCCGAAGAAAGAACTTGCCCAGAATGTGATGTGGACCACGGGGGTTCTGGTGGCCATGGCAGCCAAGGGCGAGGAGATTAAGACCTCTTTCGCAAGCTGCGGCGGACTCTGCGGTCTGGAGACGCTGGACGAGATGGAGGGACTGATTCCCGGGGTAATGGATTCCATCGGTTATCTGCTGGTGAGTGAGCCCATGGTTCCCGGTGAATACGATTGTATCTGCACGCCTGAGGTGACCGGCATGATCGTTCATGAGGCTTTCGGCCACGGCGTGGAGATGGATATGTTTGTGAAGAAACGTGCACTGGCGGAAAAGTATGTCGGGGAATATGTGGCATCCCCTCTGGTTACCATGCATGACGGGGCGGCGGTGGCAATCGACCAGTCCGCAACCTTCTTCTTTGATGATGAGGGTACGCCGGCACAGGATACGATTGTGATCGATCATGGTGTACTCAAGGGCGGAATCTGCGATGCGCAGGCAGGAATGGCGCTGCACTGTGCACCCACCGGCAACGGAAGACGCCAGAGTACCGATCACAAGGCCTACACGAGAATGACCAACACCTATTTTGAAGGTGGTAATGACAAGCTGGAGGACATGATTGCTTCCATCGAAAACGGTGTCATGCTCTGCGAAGCCACCAGCGGCATGGAGGATCCCAAGAACTGGGGCATCCAGTGTATGGTCAATTATGCCCGTGAAATCAAGAATGGCAAGTTCACCGGAAGAGTGTTCTCTCCCATTGTTCTCACGGGATATGTACCGGATCTTTTGAAATCCATTTCCATGATGAGTGAAACACCTAAACTCTCCGGTGCCGGAATGTGCGGAAAGGGTCATAAGGAATGGGTAAAGGTATCCGACGGCGGCCCCTACATCAAGGCCAGAATCCGACTCGGATAAGAGGAGAGAAACAATGTATCGTACGATTTTAAGAGCAATTCAAAGCTGCGGCGCCGAAAATTACCTGATTCGCAAGACACAGACCGAGTCCGCAGAACTGTATTTTATCCGCAAGGAACTGGATATGCGCAGAATGAAAGACATTACCGTATATGAGGTGACGGTGTACCGCGACAGTGAGGTTGAAGGCAAAAAGATGCGTGGCTTTGCGGATGCCTTTATCTATCCTCAGATGGATGAGGAGACGGTAAACAAGGCGATTACAGATGCCTATTATGCGGCAACATTTGCGGCAAACCCCTTCTTTGAACTCCCTGCGGGAAAGAAGGAGGAGCCGGTTACCATGCCCGGAAGACTTGCCGGGATGTCGGTGACGGAGGCGGCGGAGGCCTTTGCGGAGGCGCTGTTCTCCGTGGACAATCATCCCCGGGCCTGGATCAATACGGCGGAATTTTTTGTGAACCGCATCACCACTTCCATTTGGAATTCGGCGGGCATCGAAGTGAGCTACACGCGCTGCGAGGCAAATGGCGAGTTCATCGTTCAGACCGGGGAACCGCAGGATGTGGAGCAGTATCAGGACTTTGCCTACAATGACCTGGATACGGAGAGTCTGAAGACTCAGGCGAGGGAGGCTCTGGAGACGGTGGTTGCCCGGGCTCAGGCGACGACCGCTCCCGCAAAGGGTACCTACGACGTGATCCTCTCCGGCAAGGAACTGCGGCAGCTTTTGTCCTTCTACACCGAGCGATCCAATGCGGCCTACATCTATCCGGGGTATTCCAACTATCGGAAGGGAATGAAGGTTCAGGGCGAAGCGGTGCGCGGGGAAAAGCTGAACCTGACCCTGAAGGCAACGGTTCCCTACGCTTACGAGGGAATTCCTCTGTCCGACCGGGAACTGATCCGGGACGGAGAACTGCTGGATATCTATGGAAATGTCCGTTTCTCCTACTACCTGGGAATCAAGCCCACCGGCAACTACGAGGGGATGCAGGTAAAAAACGGTACAGCTTCCATGGCGCAGTTAAAGGCAAAGCCCTATCTGCATGTGGTCAGCTTCTCCGGCTTTGACATGGACGTCTTCAGCGGACATTTCGGCGGGGAGATTCGCCTGGCATATCTTTTCGACGGTGAGAAGGTGACTCCGGTGACGGGAGGTTCCGTTAACGGAAGTCTCCTGGAACTGCAGGATAACATGATCTTCTCCAAAGAGACCTATAAGGACAGTCGCTATGAGGGGCCTCTGGCAGTGAAGTTCACCGGCGTTCCTGTGGCGGGTGTGTAGGTGGTCTGCCATCGGTTTTTGGTGGAATGCGGGATCCGTATTCCGGTTGAAAGAAAATATTGCATGATTTTCATGAATTTCGGAAATACTTCTTTATCGTAGAAGATATGCCGGAAGGCGAAAGGAGCGAAATTCATGGGAGAAAGTAGGTATATGCGACTCGGCAGATCCAGCGTGCGTTTTGATGAGCCGGTTTCCATTATAAGCAGTGCCAGTGTGGTCGGAACCAAAGAGGGGGAAGGCCCGCTGGGACTGCTTTTTGATATGGTGGGGGAAGACGATACCTTTGGTTGTAACACCTGGGAAGAGGCGGAGAGCAGCCTGCAGAAGGATGCCGTGTATCTGGCACTGAAGAAGGCAAATCTGAAGCCGGAGGATATCAATCTCTTATTTGCGGGGGATCTGTTGGGGCAGTCCATTGCCACATCCTTCGGACTTGCCGTCTATGGAATTCCGCTTCTCGGAGTGTATGGTGCGTGCTCCACCTGTGGGGAGAGTCTTGCTCTGGGGGCCATGAGCATCGCCGCAGAGTACGCGGATCGAGCTGTCTGTGTCACCTCCAGTCACTTTGCAAGTGCAGAGAAGGAATTTCGCTATCCGCTTGGCTATGGCAACCAACGCCCCCTGGCGGCAAGCTGGACCGTGACGGGAAGCGGCGCCTTTGTACTCGGAAGCGGAAAGACTGTGACGGGCAGTTCCCGGGCGCTGATCCGCGGTGTTACGATCGGGATCATCACGGATTACGGAATCAAGGATTCCATGAATATGGGAGCGGCCATGGCACCGGCAGCGGCATCCACCATCGCGCGCCACTTTGCGGAGTGGGGCACCACGCCGGGAGACTATGACAAAATCATCACCGGGGATCTGGGAACGGTGGGACAGACGGCTTTGTTCGAGCTTCTGAAGAAGGAGGGCTATGACATCAGTGACCGTCACATGGACTGCGGCATTGAAATATATGATGCCGGTACTCAGGATACACACGCCGGGGGCAGCGGGTGCGGCTGCAGTGCGGTGACACTTTCCGCCTATATTTTAAAGCAGCTGGAGGACTATGACAAGGATTCCGGGAAGGGCTGGAGGAAGGTACTCTTTGTGCCCACCGGGGCGCTGCTTTCCAAAACCAGCTTCAACGAGGGAAAGACGATCCCCGGAATTGCCCATGCACTGGTGATTGAGAGCAATATTGCTTGACACCGAACCGCCTCCGTATTAGGATGAAAGTATAGTTAATCGTTTAACAATATGACCTGCGATCCTGTCTGCGTCATGCAGGAGCAGGTAATTACATTTGGAGGAAGCATCATGGCAACACTGAAGGATATAGCCCGGGAGTGCGGCGTCTCCGTGGCGACGGTATCCAATATTTTGAACGGGAAACCGAAGGTCAGCGAGGCTACCAGAGAACGGGTGCTTGCGGTGGTGGAGAGAACCGGCTATCGGCCGAACTTTTTTGCGCAGGGTATGCGCAAGCAAAAGACCAATATCATCGGGATTATTGCAGAGGATCTGAATGAATTCAGCACAACGCCGATTGTTGAGGCCATCATGGACTATTGTGAAAATCACGGCTATCGCACGATTTTGATGAATCTGAGGATGTACTATAAATGGGGCGATACCTGGTACGATGACGACGCGAAGCTTCAGGAGCAGCTTAAGCCGGTGATCTCGGAAATGCTCTCTGTCAAGGTGGACGGCATCGCCTATGTGGCAGGGCATTGTCGTGTGGTGAATGCATTCCCGGAAAACTTCAGGGTACCCGGCATCGTGGTGTACGGACTGTCCAAATCACCCCGGTTTTCCTCCGTCGTGATCGACGATGAGAGGGGCGGGTATGAGATGACAAGGTACCTCTGTGATCGGGGTCATCGAAGAATCGGACTGATCTGCGGAGAGGAGGGCAATATCCATACCACAAAGCGGCTTGCCGGATACAAGCGGGCTCTTGTGGAAGCGGGAATCCCTGTGTGCGAGGAGCTGATCCGCCCCGGCGCGTGGACGCGGGAGCTGGCGGGGATGAGTGCTGATGAACTGATGAAAGCAGGCGTCACCGCAATTTTCTGTATGAACGATGTGATGGCGGGCGGCGTGTACGATTATCTGTCTGAGAAGGGGCTGGAAGCCGGAAGTGATCTCTCGGTGGTAGGATACGATAACCGGATATTTGCGGAATATCTGAAGCCGAAGCTTACGACCGATGAAATCCCCTTTGGAGCGATCGGCTATCAGGCAGCCAGAGAACTGGTTATGACAGTGGACAAGGAGGAACCCGGGAATCCCCGGATCATCGAAATACCGTGTGATATCCGGGTTCGGGACTCTGTTTCGGATCTGAGGTAAGGAAGGGAGAGATGGTATGTTAAGAACTGTAAAAACAGAGAATGGTTTGGTGGAGGGACTGCCGGCGGCAGATCCCAGGATTACTTCTTTTAAGGGAATTCCCTTTGCGGCACCGCCTGTGGGAGAGAACCGATGGCGTGCACCCATGCCCTGTGCCGACTGGGAGGGTGTGCGCAAGGCCTATGCCTTTGCCCCCATCTCCGTACAGGATACTCCCGGAATCGGTGACAATCTGTACAATCGGGAGTGGCATGTGGATCCCGATGTGCCCATGGATGAGGACTGCCTGTATCTGAATGTCTGGACGGGGGCAAAGTCCGATCAGGATAAGCTGCCGGTAGTGATCTGGTATTTCGGCGGAGGACTACAGTGGGGCTATCCTTCCGAGATGGAGTTTGACGGGGAGCGGGTGGCAAGACGGGGAATTGTGGTTGTATCCGTCAATTACCGTCTGGGAGCACTGGGCTTTCTGGCCCATCCCGAGATCACTGCACAACAGCCCGATGCGCCTGCCAATTTCGGTCTGCTGGATCAGCAGGCGGGACTCAAATGGGTGATCCGCAATATTGCGGCCTTCGGCGGAGATCCGAAAAATATCACCATTGCCGGGCAGTCTGCCGGCGGCGGAAGCGTCATGAGCCAGCTGGTGTGTGAGGAGAATGCAGGGCGATTCCAGAAGGCCATTGTGCAGAGTGCGATGATCCGGGATCCCTACGGGGAGGGCGGAGTCGGAATCCCCCAGCCGTTAAAAGAGGCGGAGAAGGCGGGGGAGGATTTCTTTGCCTTTTTGGGTGTAAAAACACTGGATGAGGCGAGAGCCCTGGATGCCTTCTACATACGCGACCGCTACGGAGCCTATGCACAATCCCATCCCAGAATGTTTACGGTGCAGGACGGCCGGTTCTTAAAGGGAGATCCGATCACTCTGTATCTGCAGGGAAAGCACGCTCATGTTCCGATCCTGGCAGGCAATACATCGGACGAATTTCCGAATGTGATTTCCTGTACCTCCAAGGAGGAGCTTGCGCGGAAGGCACAGGAGCTTTTCGGCGACAGGGCCCGGGAGTTTCTGGACATACTTGCAAAGGAGGGCATGGATCAGCCTCCCGAGTGTGGGAAGGTGATCGGGATTGAGTGCACCGTCAAGAGCCTTTTTGCGGCAAACAGTGTATCGGATCGCAGTGAGGACAATTACTACTATCGTTTTGATGCGCAGATTCCCGGCTGGGATCACCCCGGAAATTTCCATTCCGTGGAGTTGTGGTTCTTCTTTGAGACCCTGGCAAAGTGCTGGAGACCCTTCACGGGCAAGCATTATGATCTGGCGCGCCTCATGTGTAATTATTGGTGCAATTTCATAAAGACGGGCAACCCCAACGGGGACGACGCGGATGGAACTCCCATGCCGCAGTGGAAGCCTTACAAGGCGGACGCGCCCTTTGGTATGGTCTTTGACAGCGAGGGAATCCGGACGGAGGATACGGATTCTGCACTGGTAAGCTTTCTGTCGAAACAGATCAGCAAGCGATAGCAGAAATATTTTTGAGCAAAACCCTTTGAGCCGCACACTTGAAATGTGCGGCTCAAACTGTTAGAATGATTCCGTAAGTAGAAAAGGCGGTGAAGCGATGCGGACTATGGAGTTTAAGATGGAGCGACCGGGACTTTTGGAAGCGGGGCAGAAAATTACCGTTACGGAGGGACTTCTGCCCAGTAATTATTACTATACCATTGATCCCTCTCTGGCAATGTCACCGAACATTCCGTTCAATCAGCGACTGGTCAGCCGCGAGGGAGTTGTGCTTAAGGTGGAAGAGAATGCCAGAGGCTATTATGTAACTGCGCAGTTTGACGAGCCGGAACCGAAAAGATCATGACGGAGGAATCAGAGTATGCTACAGAAAATTTCAACAGACAAGGCACCTGCCGCAATCGGACCCTACTCACAGGGAATCGTGTTGGGTAATATTTTCTTTGCATCCGGGCAGATTGCCATCAATCCCGCAACCGGAGAGATTGAGGGAGAGGATATTGTGGCACAGGCACAGCAGGTGATGAAGAACATCGGAGCCCTTTTGGAGGCTGCCGGAACCGATTACACCAGAGTGGTCAAGACCACCTGCTTCTTAGCAGACATGGGCGATTTTGCCGCATTCAATGAAGTGTATGCACGGTATTTCACCGAGAATCCTGCAAGAAGCTGTGTTGCGGTGAAGACGCTGCCGAAAAACGTCCTCTGCGAAGTTGAGGTTATTGCGGAATGCTGACCACAAATATTGTCCTGATCGGGATGCCCGGCGCCGGCAAGAGCACGGTGGGCGTGGTGCTGGCAAAGCGCCTGGGATATGGCTTTACGGACTCGGATCTGGTGATTCAGGACCGATATGGGAAGCTGTTGCATGAACTGATTGAGGAGCATGGCGTACGGGGCTTCTGGAAGATTGAGAATGAAGTGAACGCCTCTCTGGAATTGCAGAGAAATGTCATTGCCACCGGTGGCAGTGTCATCTACGGAAGGGAAGCAATGGAACATCTTCGCAGGATCGGCGTGGTGGTCTATTTAAAGCTTCCTTATGACGAGGTTGCAGAGCGCCTGGGAGATCTGAATGCCCGCGGTGTGACGCTTTTACCCGGTCAGGAGTTGAGAGATCTCTATGCGGAGCGCACGCCGCTCTATGAAAAATATGCACATGTGACGGTGGATTGTGAGGATTTGAGTCTGCGTGAGGTGGTGCATGCCACGGAGCGGGCGATCCGGGAGAGCAGTCTTTAGTCGGTATATTTTTGTCCTTTCCCGTGCAAAATAAAGAAAAGTGCTAGGAAAGGAGCGCGGTAATTTACCGCAACAAGATGGATTATTTCAATGCGTTCTGGGTGGGAGGATTGATCTGTGCGATCGTCCAGATTTTGATGGAAAAGACAAAGATGATGCCCGGCAGGATCATGGTTCTGTTGGTTGTGACGGGGGCTGTCTTAAGTGCATTCGGGCTTTACGAGCCATTTCAGGAATATGCGGGTGCGGGTGCAAGTGTGCCCCTCCTGGGCTTTGGGAATGTCCTGATGAAAGGGGTTAAGGAAGCGCTGGGAGAGCAGGGATTTATCGGCCTGTTTGCCGGCGGACTGAAGGCTGGCGCGGTGGGAACCAGCGCGGCACTGATTTTCGGGTATCTTGCCAGTCTGATTTTTAAGCCAAAGATGAAAAAGTAATCCCGCTTTGGTCCAGATATTTGACGAGCCATGTGTCCCACAGCTTTTCGGGTTCTCTGCTCATGACAAAGGTCTGATAGGAGGCCCCGGTGGTGAGAATGGCCCGGGAACCGTCATATTTGACATTGAGAACCAGAGCTTTGATGTGATCTGCGTCGATGACGCTGTCACCCTCCCGCAGAATGCGGTCGGTGATTTCCGGTTTTAAGTGTAAGACAAGTTTTAGGAAAAGGGGAGTGTGCTTGCCTTTGATCAGGTGAAAGCACAGTCCCTTTACTTCGCTCCAGGGCTGAAATTCATAGGGAATCATCTCGGCGGTCCGTTCCTCGGCGGGATAGAAATCCCGGTTGATATGGCCGTCGATGGTATAGGTGTTGGCGGTGCTGATGGTGGCCTCCTCCAACAGGAAGAGATCAAAGGTATCACCGGCCAACAGCCGGTTCATGAAGTTTTTCATGGAAGTGATTTCCAGTGCAATCATAGCAAGATTCTCCGGTGATTAGTTTTCCCCGCTGAATTGTTCAAAGGCAGCCTTTGCATAGTCCAAACATTCCCAGCCGATGCGGAATTTCGTCCCGTCTGTCATGGTTGCCCTGCCAAGGCGGAGGGAGCGGATGTAACGACAGTTGATGACGGTCTTGAAGGAAGCCTGGACAAAGGACCGGTAGCACTCTACCTCGGAGAAGAAATTTATGGCATCACAGCCAAGGGTTACGCTACGCCCATCCCTTAACGTGACGACAAGTCCCCGTCCGGTCTCTGTGGCGTAGAGAATGTCGGCCTCGGTTACATAGAAGGTGTTCTTTTCCTCGCGCAGTTCTATCAGGGAGGGAGCGTGACTGCGAATTTCCAGTGCGCGGTCAAGGCTCTTTGACAGCTCGGATACCTTGAGGGGTTTGTCCAAAAAGAAGATGTTTTCCGACACCGGATATTGCCGGTAATCGATTTCGGAGCAGCATAGAACGATGGGAGCCTGGACACCCAGATCCGTCAGGGATTTTGCCACGGACAGTCCGTTGACCCCTTCCGTATGACAGAGGTCAATATAGAACACATCATACTGCATGGGGTTGGACAGAAGTGCATCGGCATTGCCGAAGGAGTCGGCGTAGATCGAAACGGATTGGGCAAGGCGTCGTTCGGCTTCACGGCGGATCAGACGCTCCGTCTGCTTGCGGTCGGCTACATTGTCATCACAGATTGCGATATGCATGTATGGGACCTCCTCCTTAGTGACTGTTTATAAAGATACTACAAGCATAGCACACCGAAACGAAAAAGAAAAGCAGGATTGAGAAAGCAAGGAAGAACAAGGAAAAACAAGGAAAAACCTCCGGGAGAGCTACCACCCCGGAGGTTTTGAATTTTTGTGGTTTTTGCATGGAATGCAAATGTCGAAGAACGACCTACAGAAGATCCACACCCTGCTCCTGCATCTTCATAGCTCTTACCTTGCAGGAGAGGCCGAACAGATTAATAAAGCCCTCCGCATCGTGATGATCATACAGATCACCGGTGGTAAAGGAAGCAATGCTCTCGTTGTACAGGGAGTAGGGAGAGGTGGTGCCGGCCTTGATGATATTGCCTTTGTAGAGCTTGAATTTCACCTCGCCGGTTACGAACTTCTGGGTCTCCTCGATGAATGCCTGCTCTGCCTGGCGAAGGGGAGTGAACCATTTTCCTTCGTATACAAGGCTGGCAAAACGGCTGCCCATCTCTTTCTTCATTGCGTAGGTATCGCGGTCAAGGATCAGCTCCTCAAGCTGCTGATGAGCCTCCATGAGGATGGTTCCTCCGGGCGTTTCATACACACCGCGGGACTTCATACCTACAACCCGGTTCTCGACGATGTCGATGATGCCGATGCCATGCTTGCCGCCCAGCTCATTCAGTGTGCGGATGATATCGGATACTTTCATCTTTTTGCCGTTTACGGAGGTGGGAACACCCTTTTCAAAGGTCATGGTTACCGTTTCCGCTTCATCGGGAGCCTTCTGGGGAGTGGTTCCCAGAACGAGGAGATGGTCGTAGTTGGGCTCGTTGGCGGGATCCTCCAGCTCCAGACCCTCGTGGCTGATGTGCCAGATGTTGCGGTCGCGGCTGTAGGAGGAATCTGCGGAGAAGGGAAGATTGATACCGTGGGCCTGACAGTAAGCGATCTCGGATTCACGGGAATCCATGGTCCACTTGTCATTTCTCCAGGCAGCGATGATCTTGATATCGGGAGCAAGTGCCTTGATGCCGAGTTCGAAACGAATCTGGTCATTTCCCTTGCCGGTGGCACCGTGGCAGATGGCGGTTGCACCTTCCTTGCGGGCAATCTCTACCAGCTTCTTGGCGATCAGAGGGCGCGCCATGGAGGTGCCCAGAAGATACTTGTTCTCATAGATGGCATTTGCCTGTACACAGGGTACAATGTACTCGTTACAAAATTCATCGATGACGTTTTCGATATACAGTTTGGATGCACCACAGAATTTGGCGCGCTCCTCAAGACCATCCAGTTCTTCGGCCTGTCCGCAGTCAACACAGACACAGATGACCTCATAATCGAAGTTCTCTTTCAGCCAGGGGATGATAGCGGTGGTATCCAGACCGCCGGAATAAGCAAGAATTACTTTCTCTTTCATGTTACGCCTCCATATGTATATGTATGTTTAGGAATAAGTAGGAATTCTGAAAAACACTATACACTATACGAGGCACAAAATCAAGAGGTAATACTGCATAAATTATCGTGAAACATGCATAAAAAGTATATAGAATGCATAAATATGCGATAAATCAAAAAATATATAGACATTTATACAAAAAGTGGTATGATAACAACATGAAACATATCCACTTTTTTTGTGCGTGGAAATCGAAAACCGGAGAGGAAGAGGACATGGTTAAAGTCGGAATTATCGGAGCAACCGGTTATGCCGGAGCAGAGCTTGTACGAATTTTAAAAAATCACAGGGAAGCAAAGATCGTGTGGTACGGTTCCAGAAGCTACATTGATCAGAAGTTTTATCAGGTATATCAGAATATGTTCCGGATCGTGGAGGATGTCTGCAGAGATGACAATCTGTCGGAGCTGGCAGATCAGGTGGATGTGATCTTTACGGCAACTCCTCAGGGGTATCTGGCAGGGCTCCTCACGGAGGAGATTCTTGCCAAAGTAAAGATTGTGGATCTCTCCGCCGATTACCGGATCAAGGACGTGGCAGTCTATGAAAAGTGGTACGGAATCGAGCACAAATCCCCGCAATTTATCGCGGAAGCCGTATACGGTCTGTGCGAGATTAACCGCGGCAGGATCACGGAGAAAACCAGACTGGTAGCGAATCCCGGATGCTATACAACCTGTTCCATTCTGACGGCATATCCGCTGGTAAAGGAGGGGTTGATCGATGTGGATACCCTGATCGTGGATGCCAAATCCGGTACCTCCGGTGCAGGACGGGGCGCAAAGCTGCCGAATCTGTTCTGCGAGGTCAATGAGAATATGAAGGCATACGGAGTCGCAAGTCATCGTCACACACCGGAGATCGAGGAACAGCTCGGATACGCCGGCAACTGTCAGGTGACCATCAACTTCACGCCCCATCTGGTTCCCATGAACCGTGGAATTCTGGCTACCGAATATGCAAAACTCAAAAAGAGGCCGGACGGAACACTTCCTTCCTATGAAGAGATCAAAGCCGTATACGATCAGTACTACGGCGCAGAGAAATTCGTCCGCGTTCTGGATAAGGGTGTCTGCCCTGAGACCAAGTGGGTGGAGGGCAGCAACTATGTGGACATCAATTTTGTCATTGACGAGCGCACCG
>CAMAGI010000036.1 GCA_945833775.1 uncultured Lachnospiraceae bacterium | reverse complement strand
AGTTCTGATTCGAATAGCAAAATTCATTCTTAGCAACACAAATCCAAAAAGGGACTTATTATTTTTAGTGAGGATTATTATGAATCATGCGACATTCGGTTTCATCGGTCTGGGGCTGATCGGCGGCTCCATTGCCAGGGCAATCAGAAAACATTATCCGGACGCAGTGATCTTTGCGTACGACATATCACAGGACGCACTGGACGCAGCCACCCGGGACAAAGTGGTTGACGTCGCCCTCCCGGAGATCGGTCCTGCCTTTCGCGACTGTAACTATCTCTTTTTATGTGCTCCGGTTCAAAAAAATGACGAAAATCTTCGATTGGTCCAAAAATACCTTTCGCCCGACTGTATCCTGACAGATGTGGGAAGTGTAAAATGTGAGATCCATGAGGTTGTCCGCGAAGCCGGTCTTGATCACTGCTTTGTGGGAGGACATCCCATGGCCGGAAGTGAAAGAGTCGGTTATGTCAATTCCAAGGCTGTTCTTCTGGAGAATGCCTACTATATTTTGACCCCGACCGAAACGGTAGCCCCTGAGAAGACCGAACGCATGCGTGAGTTGGTACAGTCCCTTGGAGCCATCCCATTGATACTGGATTGTGAGCAACACGACTATGTGACCGCCGCCGTGAGTCACTTGCCCCATGTCATTGCCGCATCCTTAGTAAATCTGGTACGCGACAGTGATTCCCCGGACGGTTTGATGAAAATGATTGCGGCAGGCGGCTTTAAGGACATCACCAGGATCGCTTCTTCCTCAGCCGTCATGTGGCAGCAGATCTGTCTGACAAACCGGGAAAACATCCAATCACTGCTCTGCGCCTATATTCATTCTCTCGAAACCATACGCGATGAAATAAGTGCCGGTGACGGTGACAAGCTCTACACGCTTTTTGACAGTGCCCGAAGCTATCGTGAATCCTTCATCAATGCATCCAGCGGTCCGATCAAGCGCTCGTACGCATTGAATATCGATATCAACGATGAACCCGGTGCAATCGCAACCATTGCCACCATTCTTGCCCTGCAACAGATCAACATCAAAAACATCGGAATTGTACACAACCGCGAATATGAGGGTGGAATTCTTCGTCTGGAACTGTATGATGAGGACTCTGTGATCCGTGCAAAGGAGATTCTGGAGAGCAAAAGCTACAATGTCCATTCGGTCAAATAGAAACACCGGTTGCAAAAGACCGCCGAATCCCAAATGGGAATCGACGGTCTTCATTTCTTTCGATGTTGTTTTTTCCTTTTGACTGCCTTTCTTCCTGCTCTTACTCCTGCCTCAAACAGTACGCAGACACCTACCGCACAGGCACCGCCGAATGTGTCCAGACAAACATCTGCAGGGCTTGCATAGCGCATGGGAATAAACGCCTGATGAAATTCATCCAGTGCCGCTGAAACCGCTACCCATCCGATGGTAACGGCGTACAGTCTTTTCCCGCGGTCCATCCAGGGACGCAAAAGCACATATACAAGCACTCCCATGCATGCATATTCCGCAAAATGTGCCGCTTTCCGGACGGGATGTTCAAAGTATAAAACCAGCGCCTCCCGGGATGCCTCCGACCAATTTCTCCCTCGTAAGCTCTCCACAAAGGAAATGCATTTCCCCGTTATGAATCGGCTCAAATCCCCGGAATCTTCCCCACTCTGTCCCGACAAGTCAAAAATGAAACAATACAGCAGGATGAGAAAGGCAGACGCTATCAGACTGACTGTCACTCTTTCCCTGGTAACGGATCTATTTCCCATTGACTGTCTGATAAACCTCAATACGGGAAGCATCCATCTCCGGCATGCCGATGAAGACCGCACCGTAGACATAGGCATCTCCCTTCATCTCAATCCGTACAATCTGAAGAAATGCATGGAGCACTTCCTGGGTCCAAATTGTCAGATAGGATTCATACACTGCTCCGATTTGCAGAACTTCCTTACACGCAAAGCCGACACCGCTTTTGGACACATCAACCACTTCGATTGCAATCTCATTTTTCTCGGTACCGTCAAGACGCTTGATGAGCAATTTGGAATTCAACTCTGTTCTCTTTGTTTTTCTTCTCTCTTCCATAATCCCATTCCTTTCTTCAGATGCCCCCGCATCCGCCCACAGACAGTATAGCATTTCTTTGAAAACTGTGCAAGGCACGACCCCGGTTTATTCTCGTGATCTCGCCAATCCGCCCGATCTTTTGGCGAGCAAAAACACAAGGGGCAAAGTCACATAAGTGACAAGGGACAGGATTTCGGCAAAGCGCCAATGAACAGGCGGCAGGAATTCTACGATCACTTCGCCCTGATATCCTTCCGGTACCCTTACGCGGACATCCATATTATCGTTGTCCTCCATTGCGAAACGCATTCCGCTCGCTTCGTCCCGTGCGACATAGCCCTTGTAATTCTGTAGCGGTATATCCACATAGCCATCCGCTTTGCCGGTATTCTTCAATAGGATCCGATAGGTCAGATGGTTTCGTGACACTTCCTCCACAACCACCTCTTCGCTCCCCACTGGTTCCGTATATCCATAGAGAGAAGTCTGTGCGCCGTAACGTAAATATTCGCCTCCGGAGAGATAACCGGTCCCCATTCCGCTCGTATCATACATTTCAAACGCACTGTCCGTTAACACAATACTACTCATGTAGAAGTGGGCAGAAAGAAGCGCCATGACTGCAAACGCAATTGCGCAGATCTGCTTACCTCCGTGAGGCACCACCGTATCTACGCGTATCACCACAACACCTGCGACAACTGTCATAAAAATTGTTGCGATCATCAAAAAACGATTGGGGTACTGAATGCTGGAAATCAGCGTTGCTGCCACGCTGCCCATCTGTTGCAGTCGATTCCACGGGAAAACGGACAGACTCATAATCATTGCCAGTATCCCACCGAAAAGTGCGGTCTTACCGAGCCGATCGGTCTTTCGCTCCACATCCGTTTTCTGCCCTTCCAACGCCCCAAAGAACCACAGAAGCAGCAGGGCCAAACCGGCGACGGAAAATACTGCACCGATTCCCAATGCTTCCATATCCTGCATTCCCAGATTCTCAAAGTCGCGGTTAGATCCGCGATTGAAAAAATACACAAAGAGATTCGCGGGATACAGCCCGACCTCCTGAATGGTTCTTGCCGAGACGTGCCCGATGACCATATCCACATTCAGCAGGTAGTCCAGACAGGGAACCGCAAACCACGCACTGAGCGCAAAGCTTCCAAGCACCGCTTTCACAAAATTCCAGACTGCTGCAGGACGCAGGAACCTTCTCCATTGGAAAATGCAGACAACCGCCAGGAAAAATACCCCCATCTCACAGGATAGCAGATGGCACTGGATTAATCCGCCGAATCCGATTGCCAGCAATACCCAGCGCCTGTGATAGCCCTCTTCGGAAGACTCTCCTGCCAGAATTTCGTATGCACCGGCCAAAATAAGGGGAAGAAACACCATAGCCTGTACCTCTCCCAGAGCGTTCCAATTATACATCTTATACAGACGATATATGGAAAGGGTGTAGATTCCGGCACATAACAGCGCAACCCGGTCCCGTGCAAACAGTTTGCGGAAGGAGTAAAAGGAACAGAGGCAGGTTGCGACATTCAGCAAAAACAGAAACGTAAAATAACTCTCCTGCAGAGTAAAGCCGCAAATTCTCAAAAATGCAGGAATATACAGAAACGTTTCACCATAGCAAACCGAAGATGCATAACCATGGCCCCACAGCCAGGTGGGATCAATGCGCACAGGAAACTGCCCGCTCAAGATCCCGTCCTTTATATTGTCAATCCGCAAAAGATGATAGGTGACATCGGATCCTGCATAGATTTGTGAATTCAAAAGAGGAATGGAGCTTACCGAAATGATAAGGAGCAATCCGGCAAGGATTGTTTTCTTTTCCACGCATAAAGGATACTCTCTCCATCGATCCGCACACAGCCATAGACTGTCCATCAGGACGAATAAAACCGCCAGAAGAAGGAAATCCCTTGCATAGATCTGCCTTGTGGAGCAAATCGAGACATCCGCAATCTGCATACTGTCCAATGCACCGGTAAGTGTTATCCGCTGGCTTGCCTTTCCGTGATCCACCCACAACGTAAAATCCGTGTGGGATCCGCCCTCATTCATATGTTGTCCACTGGTTCGGATTCCCCTTCCGCCCTCGCGAAGGCTGTCCTCATTCTCCGTTACCGTACAGAAAGTCTGCATGTTTCCTTCACATACATAGGGAATCAGGACACGGTAGATTCCACGCGGCAGGGAAAAGGAACTGCTCACAAGCTGATCATTCTCAACCCGGAAATCCGAAGCCGGGATCGTTATGACGTGCTCTTTGTACAGCATCATAATACCGGCCACAATTGCAAGAACAGCCAGTTGAACAAGAAGTACAAACCGAAATTTCCTATTCCGCATACTGAGCCCCCTTTTTCCTTCTGTATACCATTACCCAAAGGATAAACAGAAGTGTCACAACACTGATTCCTTCCGCCAGACGCCATAAGAAGGGCTCTTTAAAATACACCCGGAAGGTTCCCGAATAGCCCGCGGGCAGCAGGACACGAAGGTCACTGTTTGGACCACCCTGTACCGCAAACTGCTCGCCGCTCTCAAGATCCCTTGCCACATACCCTCTGTAATAAAGGATCGGCAATTCCAGAAAACTCTCCTTTTCACTGCATTTCACACTTACCGTCGCATGGAGCAGATCTTTTTCCTTCTCGAAGGCAGTGATTTCCACACCTTCCCCCGCTACGATGTGATCCGGATGCATCAGCGAAAGATCTGCTTTATACGGCAGATACTCTGCATTGCTGATATGAATGGTACCCATGGACTGTTTGTTATACACCCTCGCCAGTCCTCTGCCCATCATGATCTGATCGATGTGAAAGGAACCGGTAACGAGTGTAATTCCCGTCAGCCCGATGATTAACATCCTCTGAACGGATTGCGATTCCTCACTTCGGACATAGCATAACAAAACTCCCGCAAGCACCACGGAGGTCATTGTTGCAATGGATAGAAAGCGGTAGGGAAACTGTAGGCTGATCACCAGCGTCTGCGCAATCCCGCCCATATTCTGCAGAGCATTCCAGGGGAAATACCGCGACGTTAACACCAGGAGCAAAAGCGTAAAACCGAACATCAATCGCCCCAGCTTAACGAACACAAATTCCTTCTTGCGCAGTTTACCGGACACTTCCAGCAAAAGCCAAAGGATGACAACAACCATCAGCGCCGCACCCAGACTATAGCCACCGGACAAGTACATACCGTATCCCTCGCCCATGCCGGATCTTCCCTTGCTGTAGAAAAAGGAAAAGAAATGAGCCGGATAAGTTCCCCACTCCTGAGGCACCTGAATTGCCATTGTATCACTGTTTCCGACATTAAACTTCTCATTGGCAAGATAATCCAGAAATGGAAATAGATACCACAGATTCAGTAAAGCAGTCGCAACAACCGTTTTTAACAGTTCCAGAAACGTCTCCCGCCGAAATACCCGTTTCAGGCAGATCAGACAGATCAACAAAATGCAAAAAGCCAGCATCTCACATGTCAGAACATGGACATTGATCACCAGGGATAGTGCAATCGTCAGACGAATCCAGGAATATCGATACCCGGCTGTCTGAGTATCATCCGTAAAAATACGATAAAATCCATAGAAAACAAGCGGAAGAAACACCATGGCAAGGGTCTCTCCCAGCGCTTCACGCACATAAATATTGTGAATGTGATAGGTTCCGAACAAATACAGTACCGCTGTCACCGCTCCTGTCGAAACACGATCAAAGACTCTCTTAAAAACGGCATAAGCAATCCAGAGTGTGGCAAGATTGATTAAGATAAGAAACAGTCTGTGGGATGTTACCACCGTAAAACCAATCAGCCGAAACACCATGGGAATCGTCAGAAGCAGGTCGCTGTAGAAGACTGATACCGCATAACCGTATCCCCGCAGCCAATTGCCCTGGATACGGACCGGAAACTGTCCGTCCTTAAGACCACTGATCAGTCCCTCCACACGCAGCAGATGAAATCCCCAGTCATCCCCCCATAAATTGTAATCCACAAAGCAGGGAAGAGAAAACAGAGCAAAGGCGATTACCAGAAGGGACCAGGAAAGCTTCTTCTCCGCGGTAATTTCCGTTTCCAGGCAAAAACATCGAAAGCAATACAGAAAATTGACAATCAGAGAAACCACAAGTATCATAAATAACGCAATGCGCACATCCCCGCAAGTCCGAATCAGCCGCAATTCATGGATCCGTAGTGCTTCATCGCCATTGTTGGCAAGATACATTGTGACATGATCCGTGGTTTTGACCACCCAAAGCTCCATCCGCTCTGTGACATGTCCGCGGTTTAGCGTAGCCGCCCCGAACAGAACAGACTTGCCCGGGGTCTCGGTATCCTCCACCATAAAGACATTTTCCTCGGTACCCGCCGTATAGTCCAGATCAATACGGTAGGTGCCCCGCTTCAAAGACAGGTTCTTCGCAAGGTATGCCGTCTGCTCCTCCTGTTCGGACTCTGTCCGGGGGACAAGAACCATCTCCTGCTCGGGTCGTAAAAAACCCAGACATCCTATCAAAAAAAGAGCCAATTCCGCAAACAACAGAATGCGGAACACTTTCTTCTGTATACATTTTTTCAAAAAGGAAGAAGTTTTCATGCACACTCCTGCACTCATTCACTGATATAGTAGACAAAATCAAGGTCCTCGTACAGCGCATCAGCCTGTGGTTCGTAATCCGGCATCACCGTGTACAGTTGATCGTTCGCAAGATACATTCCTCCGAACACATTCAACACAATCACAACAACCAAAAAAAGTATCCGCTTTTCCGGAAAACGCTCTTTGATCCATTGTCCGAACAGGCTGACGCACAAGGACAAAAGGACAACCGAAACGGCTAAGAATCGATACGGATATCCGACATGTTCCAGCAGTACTCTGGGCAGCCAATGCAGTCTCTGTATGGCACCCCAGGGAAACAGTGCGGAACTCATAATAAGCGCCAGCACCGAGAGACCGATCAGAAACATTGCTCTTCCGGTCACCGAATTTTTGAAACCTTTACCCTTCAGGAAACGCACAAAAACCCAGACAACAGCAATGATGGAAAGAGGAAGTCCCAAACCGATCAGTTCCCCTTCCAGCATACCTTCCGTATTGCCGGTATTACCGTAGAATCCCACAAGCAGCTGTGCAAGGGAGGGAGCACGCAGGGAAAAGCTCAGTTTACCGCCCAAAACCGCATATTGATCTCCGTTCAACATCTCACGAAGATAACGTACCCAGATGACAAGAGATCCCAAAAAAGCACCTGACAGCGATGTTACAAGTATGAAAAGTCTCTGTTTGCACAGTGTCCTGCGCCACAGAAGAAGCATGGTCAGAAACAAAAAGCCCAGAACTACCATTGCCAGAGGAATATGGGAATAAAAGATACCGAGCAGACCGCATCCAAGCCAAACCGCCAGTCGGATCCACTTCTTCTCTTCCGCTTCTGATGTATAGATACGATACAGGGAACAGGCCACAAGCGGCAGGAAAATCAATGCCGTGCTCTCCCCCAGTGAGCCCCTGACAAGACTTACATAAACCGCATACACGGAGAAACTGTAACATACAGTACCTGCGAACGCAGCGGTATTGTCTCCGCAGACCGCCCGAAAGCTTCCGAAGGCTGTCAGACACATGGCTAAGTTGCAGACAAACCGGTATATTTTACAGCAGGTCTGCATGTCCACACCGAGACGCTGTACCTTATACAGGCACCATAGAAAAGGCCCCCGGATACCCTCTGTATCCAAAAAGAAGATTGCCTGTCTGCTCCCCGCAGGCAGGTAATCAAGCATCAGCGGGGCTGACAGAAAACAGATCAGCATCCCCAGCATCACTATGCAGTTTTTTCTCCGATCCATGAAACGCCCCACAAGCTCCTCCTATTGATTATTCCTCCCGGATGCAATCGGTCTTGATAAACATGGCATCCCCAAAGCTGAAGAAACGATACCGATTCTCCACCGCTATGCGATATGCATTGAGTACATTTTCTCTTCCTGCAAGAGCACTCACCAGCATTACCAGTGTGGACTCCGGAAGATGGAAATTAGTAATCAGCTCATCCATCACTTTAAACCGGTATCCGGGATAAATAAAGATCTCCGTATGATCACAGCCGGCATGTACGATTCCTTTTTCATCGGCTGCACTTTCAATCGTTCTGCAGCTGGTTGTTCCGACACAGACCACTCTGCCACCGGCGGCCTTCGTCGCATTGATGGTACGCGCCGCTTCCTCGGTCACCTGATAGGCTTCGGAATGCATATGGTGATCCAGCACATTTTCCTCCTTCACAGGCCGGAAGGTTCCAAGACCCACATGGAGTGTAACATACACAATGGAAACACCTTTTTTCTCAATCTGCGTAAGCAGTTCTCTCGTAAAATGCAACCCCGCCGTTGGCGCTGCCGCGGAACCGTCATACCTGGCATAGACTGTCTGATAACGGTTTGGATCCTGCAGTTTATGCGTAATGTAGGGAGGAAGAGGCATCTCTCCAAGTTTGTCGAGCACTTCCTCAAAGATTCCCTCGTAGAAAAAGCGAATCAGGCGATTTCCTTCCTCCACCGTATCCAGAACCTCTGCACGTAAAAGTCCGTCCCCGAAGACGAGTCTTGTTCCCGGGCGACATTTTTTACCGGGCTTCACCAGAGTTTCCCAGATATCCTTGTCCTTACGCTTTAACAGAAGGACCTCCACATGTGCTCCGGTTCCCTCCCTCTCCCCCAAAAGGCGTGCGGGAATTACCTTTGTATTATTCAGTACCAGACAGTCCCCGGGCATAAGATAATCTATAATATCCCGAAAAACACGATGCTCTACCGCACCGGTTTTCCGATCAAGCACAAGCAGCCTGGAGGAAGAACGATCTTCCAGCGGATCCTGTGCAATCAATTCCTGAGGCAGTTCAAAATAGAAATCGGACTTTTTCAACGATACAGCTTCCATTACAGGCAGGCTCCTTTGATGAACGCCTTATAACCGCGATAGGCCTCATAGACATCGGCTTTGCTGGTGGCCTCCCAGGGAGCGTGCATGTTCAGTACTGCCACTCCACTGTCGATCACATTCATTCCGTAGAGTGCCAGAACATAGGCGATGGTTCCGCCGCCACCCAGATCGACCTTTCCCAGTTCTGCGGTCTGAATATTGACATTCCCTTTCTCCATAATATCCCGGATATGCGCAATGTACTCAGCGTTCGCATCGTTTGAACCGCTCTTTCCGGCGGAACCGGTAAACTTGTTGAACACCATTCCGTTTCCAAGCATTGCCACATTTTTGCGGTCAAAGCATTGTGCATAGGAGGGATCATAGCCACTGCTCACATCGGAGGAAAGCATACAACTGCGCGCCAAACACCTTCTCACATTCAGTTCACTGTATTCCCCAGCAAGGTTCATCACCTCCGCAACCGCATTCTCAAAGAAATGGGATCTCATACCGGTCGCACCGACGGAACCGATTTCTTCCTTATCTACGAGAATACAGCATATGGTACGGTCGGTAACTGGCGTATCCAGCATGGCCTTCAGAGACGTAAAAGCACACACCCTGTCATCCTGGCCGTATGCCAGAATCATACTGCGATCAAAGCCCGCCTCACGCGCACGTCCCGCAGGAACAACCTCCAATTCTGCCGAGAGAAAGTCCTCTTCCTCGATATCGTAATTGTCTTTCAGAATGCGGAGTACACCGCGCTTTACAGCTTCCTTTCCGGCACTCTCGTCCTTCTCGTCCCTCGTCTTCTTGTCATTCTTCTTTTTATCAATCACGATCGGTCTGTTCCCGATGATAAGATCCAGGGCCTCTCCCTCAATCACCTTTGCGGCATCCTTGCGAAGCTGCTCCTGAGCGAGATGAATCAACAGATCCGAGACAAAAAATACAGGATCATCCTCATTTTCCCCGATGTTGATCTCAACCGTCGTTCCATCCTTCTTGATTATTACGCCATGTATTGCGAGCGGAATGGTTACCCATTGGTATTTTTTCACGCCGCCGTAATAGTGTGTGTCAAGATACGCAAATCCGCTCTCCTCATAAAGGGGATTCTGCTTGATGTCCATTCTGGGACTGTCGATGTGCGCACCGAGAATATTCATTCCCTCACACATGGGCTTGTCTCCCATTTGAAACAGCACAATCGACTTATTCATCCATACACTGTAAACCTTATCGCCCGCTTTTAAGGACGCACCGTCCTTTACGAGCGCTTCAAGCTCCCTGTACCCGGCAGCCTCTGCGGCATTTACAATCCGATCAACACATTCCCGCTCCGTCTTTGCTTCGGACAGGAAATCTCTGTACTCGGCACAGAGCGCCTCCAGCTCCTTGAGCTGTTTTTTGTCATAAGTCTCCCAGGTATTCTTCTTTTCCATTCCAAAAGTCTCCTTTACTCTACCGAAGGCAGACTGCAAGCAGCCTGCCTTCTGGGCTTTACTGATTCAATTATATACCAATTACTGACGCAACTCAATCCCCATCTGGCTCAGGCCGTTGATAATTTTCTTCATGGCTGCGGCAACATCGCTCTCCTCCAGGGTACGATCCTTTGCACGGAAGGAGATGGAATATGCAACGGATTTGTATCCTTCCTTGATCTGGCTTCCCTCGTAAATATCAAACAGGGAATAATCCTCCAGTATCTTTCCGCCGCGCTGGGCAATGACCTCCTCGATACGGCCCACCAGGATATCCTTGGGAACCACCATACTGATGTCTCTTGTCACTGCGGGGAATCTGGCAATTCCCTCATACTTTCTGTCAAAGGTGGTAAACGGAATCACCTTGGGAAGATCCAGGACTGCCACATATACTCTGGTTCCGATACCATAGTTGTCACAGACCTCCGGATGAACCTCGCCCAGGTATCCAAGCACCTTTCCCTCGTAGCGGATGCTTGCCTGACGGCCGGGGTGCAGGAAGGGTTTTCCGATGTTGGGATCGTACTCCTTGCGCTTGGAAAGGCCCACACACTCCAGAAACTCCTCAACAACACCTTTCATGGTAAAGAAATCACCGTCACCATAGAATCCCAGTGTAAACTGCATTCTCTCGTCCGGAAGCTCGGTTACCGGAACCTGTCTGGGGATGTAAATATTGCCGAGCTCGTACAGACGGACGTTTTTGTTTCTCCGGTTGTAATTGGTTGCAAGACTTGTGAGCATTCCATTTAACGAAATCGTCCGCATCACGGAGAAATCCTCTCCCAGCGGGTTGGAAATGGTCACTGTTCTGCGCAGTTCGTCATCCGCCGGAATCAGAAGCTTATCAAATACCTTGGGGCTTTCAAAGGAGTATGTCATTCCCTGGGAGAAACCGAAATTCTCCGCCACGTCGCGTGCCTTTTGCTCAATCCGCATCTTGTAGGAAAGCTTACCACTGGTTGCCTCACCGTTTGGCAGCGTGGTGGGAATCCTGTCATAACCGTAGAATCTTGCAACCTCCTCGGCGATATCGGCCATGCCCACAAGATCCTGACGGAAGGACGGAATGGTCAAAGTACCGGCTTTCTCGTCATAGATAATATCCAGACGTGCAAAGATCGCAAGCATCTCCTCTTTACTTACATTGGTTCCCAACAGACGATTGTACCGCTCCGGTTCAAACGGCAGTACCCGCAGGGGAGCAAGGGGGGTCTTTACATCAATCATCCCTCCGACAACCTCGCCGCATCCCAGTTCTTCAACCAGTTGGCAGGCACGATTGATAGCTTCCTCCGCATTTCTGGGATCCAATCCCTTTTCAAATTTTCCGGATGCATCCGTACGCAGACCTACCCGTTTTGCAGATTTCCGGATATTGGCACCGTTGAAGGTGGCAGCCTCAAACAGTACCGTATGCACCTCATCGGTGATTTTGGAATTCTCTCCACCCATGATTCCGGCTATACCGATCTCCTTCTCGGCATCGCAGATCATAAGAACTTCACTGTCCATTTTGCGAAGCTGTCCGTCCAGTGTCTGGAACATGTCTCCGTCCTTCGCGCGACGCACAATAATTTTATGCCCGGCAACGGTATCCAGATCAAATGCATGCATGGGCTGACCGTATTCTTCCATCACGTAATTGGTGATATCCACCAAATTATTGATGGGACGGATTCCGCTTGCCGCAAGTCTCCTCTGCATCCATTTCGGTGAGGGACCGATCTTGATATTCTTGCAGACTCTCGCACAATACCTGGGACAAAGATCCTGATCAATCACTTCCACACTCACATAATCGTTCACATCCTCGCTGTTGCCGGTCTTACTTACCACCGGGGGCACGAAAGGTTTTCGGAAAGTAGCAGCCGCCTCTCTGGCAATTCCCAACACACTGTAGCAGTCCACACGGTTGGAGGTAACCTCATACTCAAAAACGGAATCCCTAAGTCCCAGAAGCTCAACCGCATCCGCTCCGATCTCAGTGTCCGGCTCAAAAATATAGATTCCCTCTTCGGGCGCTTCGGGATACATCTCACGGTCGGAACCCAGTTCCTCAATCGAGCACATCATTCCGTTGGAGGGAACACCGCGCAGTTTCCCGGCTTTGATGGGAATCCCGTTTTCGGGGAGCGGACCACCGTCGTGACCGCCGGCAACACGTCCGCCGTCCAGAACAACCGGAACCTTATCTCCAACCTTTACATTTTTTGCTCCGGTAACAATCTGAATTGTCTCGGCGCCGATGTTCACCTGACATACAATCAGTTTATCCGCGTCCGGATGGGCCTCAATCTGGGTGATCTGACCAACTACAATCTTCTCCAGGTTCTTGTCTCTTCTCTCAAATCCCTCCACTTTGGTGCCACTCAGGGTCATCGCATCGCGATACTCCTGATCGGTGCAGGAAAGCTCGGGAACATATGCCTTAATCCAGGATAATGCTGTATTCATGTTTACTCTTCCTTTCTATCTTCTCTTAGAACTGCTTCAGGAAACGGATATCGTTCTCGTACAGGAGTCTCATGTCATCAATCTCGTACTTCAAAAGCGCGATGCGCTCCAGACCGACTCCGAATGCAAAACCGGAGTACTCATTGGGGTCAATCCCACTCATCTCCAGCACATGGGGATGCACCATTCCGCAACCAAGGATTTCGATCCAGCCCTCGCCCTTGCAGAAACGACAGCCGGTTCCTCCGCACTTAAAGCAGCTCACATCCATCTCGGCGCTGGGCTCGGTGAAGGGGAAATGGTGGGGTCTGAATTTTACCTTAGTATCCGCACCGAACAGCTCTTTTGCGAACTCGGCAAGGGTGCCCTTGAGATCCGCAAAAGTAATGTGCTTATCAATTACAAGTCCCTCAATCTGATGGAAGGACGGGGAATGGGTAGCGTCCACTTCGTCCGCCCGGAATACCCGTCCGGGAGCCAGCATGCGAATCGGGAGCTTTCCTTTTTCCATCTCGTGTACCTGAACGCCGGAGGTCTGGGTACGCAGAAGAATATCGCCGTTCACATAAAAGGTATCCTGCTCATCCTTTGCGGGATGATCTGCCGGAATATTGAGTGCTTCGAAATTGTAATAATCTTTCTCCACTTCCGGCCCTTCCACGACTTCATAGCCCATACCGATGAAGATTCTCTCAACCTCTTCCAGGGCAATGGCATTGGGATGTCTGTGCCCGATTTCCGGTTTCTTGGCAGGAAGGGTTACATCAATCACTTCTGCTTTCAGTTTTGCCTCACGCACCAGACGCTCCATCTTGGCGTAGCGTTCCTCCAACACCTTTTCGATTTCGGCACGCGTCTCATTCACCCACTGACCAATCTGAGGTCTCTCCTCGGGAGCCACATCCTTCATACTTTTCAGGATGCCGGTCAGTTCTCCCTTCTTGCCCAGAATACCGACACGAATCTCATTGAGTTTATCGGTATTTTCGCACTCTTTGATCTGTGCAATCGCACGCTCTCTGATCTGATCCAACTTTGCTTTCATGTTCTCCTCCTTTATCCATAAAAAAAGTCCCCTGCAGTCTTCCTGCAAGGGACGCTATAAACGCGGTACCACCCTTTTTCGGTCACAAATCACCGACACCTCATCCTACGTTTAACGCACGCGACACGGTCCGAACTACACTCTTTAACAGTTTCCCCCGGACAGCTACGGTGTGAAATTCAAGTTTTCGTCTGAACTTAAGGGAGCTTGCAGCCGATGACTCCCTCTCTCTGAAAGAAGATGAAAACTCTCCGCGGCAGAGCCGCTGCACCATCATTGCTTTTCATTTTATTCATTTATATTAACGGTTTCCATCCAAAATGTCAAGCGATTCCGCTCTGCCATTTGAATATTTCCCGCAGTCTTACTCGTTGTCTTCCTGTCTCCCCCGCAGCCTGCTTTTTACCAGAACACGGTTCACCGGAAGAAAATAGCGGTTTAAATAGGCTCCGATCAAAATGATATACATACAGAAATACAGCCAGAGCATAACGATGACAATGATGGACAAACTGCCATACACACTGTAAGCGCCGGGTCTGCTCACATACAGGGAAAATCCCCACGAAAACACACTCCACGACACCGCCGAGAAAAGCGCTCCCGGAATCTGCTCCCTGCATTTTTGCTTTTTGTCGGGTACAAATGCATAGATCAGCACAAATCCCACCGAAAGGAAAATCCACACCAGGAGAAAACGGAAGTTCATCAGGAATGAAACAATCAGTTGGAGCTGCGGTACGCGATGCAGTGCAAGATGTACGAGCTGATCGCCGAAAACCATGATAAACAAAGACAATATCACAATGATTAACATGATCAGCGTGTAAAATGTTGCGATGGCACGCACCACAAAGTAGTTTCGTTTCTCTTCGACGCCGTTTACCGCATTCAGTCCGCGCATCAGAGCCATCATACCCTGCCCCGCCGACCACAGCATGGCAAGTGTAGCCACAGACATAATCCCCGTAGATTTCTCATAGACCTCGGCGATCAGACTGGTGATCAGGGAATCCATTACCCCGGGAGTTAGATCCGTAACCGCTGTCACCAGGTTCTCTTCCGTCAGCGGAGTATAGGGTATCACCGTGCAGATTGCAATCAACATCGGCACCAGCGACAGAAAGAAAAAGAACGCCGTGCTGGAGGCAAAGGCACTGATATTCTGTTTTTTCATCTGTGCGCTGAAGTCGCGCATGATTATGTATAACTTACTCCACACGTCCGTCTGCCCTCTTTCCGTCATCCATTGTCGTTTTATACTTATTCATACAAATCAACCAACATGCAGTCTTCGTAGAAAAACGTAATGATATCCTCTGCGTTTATTCCGGCAAATGCCATGTTCCGGGCACCATTCTGACTCATCCCTACGCCATGTCCGTAGCCGCCCCCGACCAAAGTATATCCTACCACATTATCCCCCTCTTTTCCAGCAGTGAGTATAAAAAAGCCGCTGGGTAGAAGGGAGGGACAATTGACCTTACTCCCATCCTGTCGGTTCACCTTACTTGCCCCGTCACAGAGCACACTTCGAATATTGTGTTCGGAGATTACTTTATAGGTTTGTTCCTCTGTCACAATGATCAGTTCATCGGCATAGCCGCCCTCTCCGCGTTTTGCAATATACAGATCCGTTACGGCCTTCAGTTCCTCCACCGGCTTACTCACATACGCATCTTTTTCCAACGTCAATACCAGCTTTTCGTTGGCTTGATACCGTTTCTGCAGTTTCTGCGTCAAAATCTCTTCGTCCAGCTTTTTCACCGAATAACTCCAGCGATACCAGGGCTCCGAAACCTCATAATCCGTATAGTTTCTGGTTGCAATAAACTCCTGAAACCGCTCTTCCTCACAGAGTAAATCTCCGAGTCCGGGATCGGGATTGGGATTGATAGACTTGCCGTGAAGGTAATCGATGCTCTCAGCCTCCTTCGTCTTCCACACCTTTGCATCACTCCCGACACCGCAGGATGTGGAATAGTAATAAGTACCTGCCAGCTCTCCCCGGGCGGTGTAAAGAAGCTTGCCATGGGTTTCCTTCACCGCCTTGGTTGCCGAGGCTTGCTCCTCAATGTTGTTATAAACCTGATAGGATGTACTGTCATCCACATGAGCGCCGTACTGCGGATATCCCGCTCTGCGCATATGACCGTAAGCATAGGTTCTGGCACAGATCGCCTGCGCTTTCAAGGCTTCCTGCGGGTACGATGTCGGCATTTCACTGGGCACTACGGAATAGAGGTATTCCTCCAGAAGCACTTCATTGATTACCGCAATCCCACTCTCCGTGCTCACCAGTTCAATGCTCCCCCGATACCCCGCTGTCTGCTGACTGCGAGACACATTTTTTAAGAGAATTCTTCCGGTCAGGGCATTGGGAACAATCTGGATTCTTCCGGACGCAAACCACTCGCAGTCCCCATCAATTGTGAGTTCCTCACCCTTTTGAAAGAACTGCTCCGTCCGGTCCGGCCCGTCGCCAAAACGGACCGTAAAATCCGTATCGGCACTGACCACAACACGATTGTGAAGAGTACTCTCATAATCAGGTCCCTTGATCAACACCCGGATATACTTCATTGTCTCTTCCCGGGTAAATAGAATGCCGCAGATCTTCCCCTCGTCCACAACAAAGTCCGCAAAGTCATATCCGAAACAAAGATCCCGTACCGTTCCCATCTCGAGCGTTTCATACAATCGGTAACCACGGTACTCCTCAGACAGTGGATACGTTCCCGCTCCATCCAGTTCTATGTACTCTTCTGTCGCCCCGATCACCCGTCCGTTCATCTTGTCTTTTTTTACTCGGATAGCGGTCACCGCACCTTCCGTAAGCTCCACATCCGCCAATTGTTCCCGCACCGACTCCCCGGGATGCCACAGGGAATCGGACTGCTCCTCAAGTTCTCCCGAATACTTTTGACCGGATTTCCAGACTTGCGAGAACGAATACCGTCGTTCTTCTCCGTCACAAAACAATAATATTCCGTCTTCATACTCTTCCATAATCCACACATTGGAAAGAAGCTCCACGTTCGGAACCGGTACCGGTTCGTTTATTTCCTCCTTCTGCTGCGCATTCTGCCTCATATTCACGATTCTTCCGACAAAAAGGAGGAATAAGAGAAGGAGTCCCAGAACACAGATCAGACATTTTAACTGCATTCTCTGTGTTTTATCCATGTGAAATTCTGTCTTCTTCAAAAGCACCTCTTTCCTTCGGATAAGCTTCCGAGTATTTCTTTATCTTAAAAGAGCAGTCCTCCCGGACTGCCCTCTCTTTCGTAGCCAAACATGTTGAAATTGCCCCAAAATGCCGCCTCTTACTTTTTGACTCCTAGCTATGCTAGGTGGGTAACCGCAACCGAACTTTTGCCTTCCCCTGCGATCCTGCTTTCCGACCGTTTCAGCGGTCAAAAGAGTGAGGGCCTGACAGCCACTCGGCGATATAGGAATCCCGTTGAAAGTAAATGTAGGTTCAAAACGAGTAAGAGTTATCGAACATCTCAGGTTACTTTTATTATAACCAGAACTCCGATAAATTACAACTGTATTTTTCTGTTTTGCATTCTTTTGCGCCGGTTTCGAAGATCGGTCAAAGCTTCCTCATATCGGTCATATCCGAGAACCGCAGCCAGTGTATAGAGCGGCCAGAAACACAGCAGATATCTGGCTCTTGCCTCAAACAGCATGATATAGAAAAAAATGCCCAAAAGACTCAGTTGAATCAGAGAACACTCCGGACATTTCCGCTTTTTTCCAAAAAAGCAAAAACCGTGAATTCCCAACAGTGTAAACAACCATACCAATTGACTGTAGGTATTGACCCTTCCGCTGTATTTGTAGTTCGGCCAGAAACAATCCCGCAGGAATACCGTAAAGGCATCCGCATCCGAGATGGGATAATAATAATCCCGAAAAAAGAGCCCCTCTTTATTCCAGCAGAATGTCCCGTCGTTGAATGTCATGGTCAGTTTTTTCAGCAAAAAAACCGGGTAACCGATGAGTCCCTTCTCCTTTATCTGAGCAAACGCCCTCTCCAGTTCAGCGGCATTGCGTTCCTCCTTTGGGCGGTCTCTGAATTCTTCCAGCACGACACCCACCACATCCGAATTGAATGCACCAGTTGCAAAATCATTGACTCCCATCAAAAAATAGTGATGCCAGGAGGTCTCCAGATTGGCAATCGGCTGAAA
>CAMAGI010000035.1 GCA_945833775.1 uncultured Lachnospiraceae bacterium | reverse complement strand
ATATACCCGGTGTCGGCCCTGCGCGCAGAAAAGCATTGATGAGGCACTTCAAGTCGCTGGAGGATATTCGGAAGGCTTCCGTCGAGGAGCTGATGCAGGTTCCGGAGATTAATCGGAAAAGCGCGGAGGAGATTGCGGGATTTTTTGCGCGGAAAGAGGAGTAAAAATCTTTCTTTCAAAGTCTCTCTGTGTTATAATGTACGCGAGCGAGAAAGCAAGCGACGCCGAAGGCGGCATTTGCTTTCTGCCGCGATAACGAGCAATCCGTCTGCGAAGCAGATAATAAGCACGCAGTGCGAGATTGCGAGTGAAAAAACAGACGCGAGCGAGAAAGCAAGCGACGCCGAAGGCGGCATTTGCTTTACGCCGCGGTAACGAGCAATCCGTCTGCGAAGCAGACAGTAAGCACGCAGTGCGAGATTGCGAGTGAAAAAACAGACGCGAGCGAAAGCTACGCGACGCCAAAGGCGGCATCGCCCCACTGTGCACCGACGGTGGGGGCGGCGAAAAGCGCAATCGGTGCAGAAATGAGGGAGTATGGCAAGTGTAAGTTTGACCCGCGTCATTGAAAAAATGAAATTGGAGAATCTGACGCCGGAAATCGATGTTCGAAAGATCCGCATCACACAGCCCGATATCAATCGTCCGGCGCTGCAGCTGACCGGTTTCTTCGAACACTTTCCTGCAAGCCGTCTGCAGGTGGTGGGATTTGTAGAATACACGTATATGGAAAAAATGACGGAGACGGAGAAAAGGGAGGCATTTTCCAAACTGATGGAGTATGACATCCCCTGTTTTGTATTCTGTCGGGAATTAAAGCCCGATGCGATTTTCCTGGAGGCAGCAAATGCGCACCACATTCCGGTGCTGTTGACTTCCAAATCCACCTCCGCCTTCATGGCTGAGATCATCCGCTGGCTGAACGTAAAACTGGCACCCTGCATTTCCGTACACGGTGTTTTGGTGGATGTTTACGGGGAAGGCGTTCTGATCACCGGCGAGAGTGGTATCGGTAAATCCGAGGCAGCGCTCGAGCTGATCAAGAGAGGACATCGTCTGGTTACGGATGATGTTGTCGAGTTGAGAAAAGTAAGTGACGATACCCTGATCGGTTCCGCACCCGATATCACCAAGCATTTCATTGAGCTTCGCGGCATCGGTATCGTCGATGTAAAGGCACTGTTTGGTGCTTCCTCCGTCAAGGATACCCAGTCGATCGATCTGGTGATCCGTCTGGAGGATTGGGATAAAGATAAAGAGTATGACAGACTGGGTCTGGAGGAAAACTATATTGAATATCTGGGCAATAAGGTGGTGTGTCACACACTTCCCATCCGTCCCGGACGTAACCTCGCAGTCATCTGTGAATCTGCGGCAGTAAACCACAGACAAAAGAAGATGGGTTACAATGCTGCCAAGGAGCTCTACACCCGTGTACAGAATTCACTCGCAAAGAGACGTGATGAAGATGACGAGGATTGACAAAGGAGAAAGCGACATGAAAAAATATGCATTCGGAGTAGATATCGGTGGAACAACCGTCAAACTGGGTCTGTTTGAAGCGGGCGGAGAAATTCTGGAGAAATGGGAGATTCCCACGGTAAAAGACAATAACGGTGCTCCTATTCTGCCCGATATTGCCGAAAGTATTGCGCATAAAATGAAGCAGAAAGGCATAGAAAACAGTGAGGTGGAAGGCGTTGGCGTTGGTGTTCCGGGTGCTGTCGTCGGAGACGGATACTTAGTCAGCCGTGCGGTCAATCTGGGCTGGGAGCCTTTTGATGTTGCAGGTACTTTGAGCGAGTATCTTAAGCTTCCGGTTCGGGCTGCCAACGATGCCAATGTGGCTGCCTTCGGTGAAATGTGGAAGGGCGGCGGAAAAGGACATGAGAACATGGTAGCCGTCACTCTGGGAACGGGTGTCGGCGGCGGCATCATTGTCGATGGCAGAATTCTGATCGGAGCGAACGGTGCGGGCGGCGAGATCGGGCATATCCATATGGAGGATGACGAGACCGAAATCTGTGGATGTAAGAATAAAGGATGTCTGGAACAATATGCTTCCGCTACCGGAATTGTACGTCTGGCAAACCGCCGCCTGGCGAAGGATGCCGCTCCCAGTGTGCTTCGCGACGGAGAGGTTACAGCCAAGACGGTATTCGATGCGGTGAAGGCAGGAGATCCTGTTGCAAACGAAATCGCCGAACAGTTCGGTGAGTACCTCGGAAAAGGCCTTGCAGCGATTGCCAATGTTGTGAATCCTGAGATTTTTGTAATCGGCGGAGGAGTGTCCAAGGCCGGAGATATCCTGCTGAAACTGGTTCGACCCGCTTTCGACAAATATGCCTTTGCGCCCTGCAGAGCCGCTGAGTTCGCCCTAGCGACACTTGGTAACGATGCGGGAATTATCGGTGCTGCGGCGCTGATTTTAAAGAAATAGAATGCCTTGTGAGGATAGTCGTTTATGATCAGCAGTGCAGTTATGGATACATTAAAACAATGGGTCGGCGAAGAAAACATTCATCCCAATGAGCCGATGGCCGCCCATACAACCTTCCGAGTGGGCGGACCTGCGGATTGTCTGATCGAAGTTGAGAATGAACAGCAGCTCTCCAAACTCAAGAGGTATCTCGGTATTGTGGGTATTCCGTTTATCGTCATGGGAAACGGAAGCAATCTTCTGGTCAGTGACAGGGGATACCGGGGCATTGTACTGCAAATCGGCAAAAAGATGAATGCGGTCAGAGTGGAAGGCGGTACGATTACCGCCCAGGGTGGAGCACAGCTGTCCCAGGTGTCGAAAGCCGCTTTGGAAAATGGTCTGACGGGCTTCGAGTTTGCCTCAGGAATTCCCGGGACCATCGGCGGAGGCGTGGTGATGAACGCCGGAGCCTACGGTGGGGAGATGAGTCAGGTTGTGACTGCCGTAACCGTTGTGGATGCGGACGGAGAGGTTCTGGTTCTGGATCGGGATTCCATGGAATTCGGCTATCGCAGCAGTGTCATCCGCCACCAGCCCTTTACGGTCGTGGAGGTGACGCTTCAGCTTACAAGCGGCGATCCTGCTGCGATCAGAGCATGCATGGACGACCTTGCGGTTAAGAGACGTTCAAAGCAGCCCCTGGAATACCCCAGTGCGGGCAGTACCTTTAAACGTCCGGAGGGATACTATGCAGGGGAATTGATTATGAATGCGGGCATGCGCGGATTTCGGATCGGTGGGGCCTGTGTATCGGAGAAGCACTGCGGATTCGTGATCAATACAGGAAATGCTTCTGCCCAGGATATCATGGAAGTGATCCGGGAGGTGCAGGAGAGAGTATCGAATTGTTTTCACGTGTGGCTGGAGCCGGAAGTGGTTTTTCTCGGAGATTTTGAGAGTGCGGCTGAGTAAGTTCAAGGAACTTCTGACAAGGGGTTGAAGAGTTTATGAGATTCGTTATTGTAACCGGTATGAGCGGCAGCGGCAAGAGAACTGCGATGAAAATGTTGGAGGATGTGGGGTTTTATTGCGTGGACAACCTCCCCGTATCCCTCATTGAGAAATTTGCGGAACTGATCTCCGTTCCCGGAGGAGAGATCAGTAAGGTTGCGCTGGGTCTTGATGTCCGTGCGGATCAGGCTTTTTCCGATACCACCCGTATTCTGAACGGATTAAAAGAAAAAGGTTACAAGTTTGAAATTCTCTATATGGAGGCGGACGAAAAAACACTGATCAAGCGCTACAAGGAGTCCCGGCGTGTACATCCCCTTTCGGCTGACGGAATGGTCGAAGATGGTGTCCGCAGGGAAAAGGAGGTTCTGTCCGAAATCCGCAGCCGTGCGGATTATGTGATTGATACCTCCAATCTGCTGACGCGCGAGTTGAAGGAAGAACTGGACCGCATCTTTGTGAAAAACGAAGCGTACAACAGTCTTATGATCACGGTGATGTCCTTTGGGTATAAACATGGCATACCGGCGGATGCGGATCTCGTATTCGACGTGCGTTTCCTGCCCAACCCGTTCTACATTGACGAATTGAAACACAAGACGGGTAACGACAGGGAAGTTCAGGACTACGTGATGAGCTTTCCCGAGGCAGAACAGTTTATGGGAAAACTCACGGATATGCTGTGCTTTCTGATTCCCAATTATGTGAAAGAGGGCAAAAACCGCCTGGTGGTTGCCATCGGCTGCACCGGGGGAAAGCATCGTAGTGTGACACTTGCCAATGCCCTGTATGATCGGATGAGAGATCGGGGGCAATACGGCATCAAGCTGTTTCACAGGGATGTCACAACCTCCACACTTCAGGATCTTCAGCGTTAGCAGAATTGGACAGTACAGGTAGGTAGGATATGTCGTTTTCCGGTGAGGTAAAGGAAGAACTGGCAAAGCAGATTAGTCCCGCCCGACATTGTCAGATTGCGGAACTGGCAGCGATCATGAATTTTTGCGGGCAGTACGGACGCGGCGCGGACGGAAGCTATACGATCGGAATTCAGACCGAAAACGAAGTTGTTGCCAGAAAGTTCTTTACATTATTACAAAAAAATTATAATATAAACACTGACGTTGCTTTGAGCGAGAAGCAGGTTCGTGGACTTTTGGATAAAATTGGCGATCTTGATGCGCCGGTCAACCCGCTGATTATCAAGAATGCCTGTTGTCAAAGGGCATTTCTGCGAGGAGCTTTTCTCTGTATCGGTTCCATGAGCGATCCGGAGAAGGGGTACCATCTGGAGTTTGTCTGCACCGACCCCGGAAAGGCACAGCAATTGCAGAGCGTGATCCATGGCTTTGACATTGATGCGAAGATTGTGGTTCGTAAGAAGTATTACGTTGTCTACGTGAAAGAAGGTTCCGGAATCGTGGATCTTCTGAACGTTTGTGAAGCTCATGTTTCGCTGATGAAATTCGAGAATCTCCGTATCCTGAAAGAGATGCGCAACTCCATCAACAGACGGGTCAACTGTGAGGCGGCCAATATCACCAAGACGGTGAATGCGGCCAGTCGGCAGATTGAGGATATCGAATACATTCGCGATCACTATGGTATCAGTAAACTTCCGAAAAATCTTCAGGAGATGGCGATGATCCGATTGGAGAATCCGGATGCTCCCCTGAAAGATTTGGGTGAAATGCTTACGCCGCCGGTCGGAAAGTCGGGTGTGAACCACAGACTTCGAAAGCTCAGTGAGTTTGCCGACAGGCTGCGTGTGTAAAAGAGGAGGAAAATTATGACGAATAGGACGGTCCAGATCAAGCTGGAAAACGGACTGGAGGCGAGACCGGTTGCCCTGCTGGTACAGGAGGCGAGCAAGTACGACAGTACGGTCTACATTCAATCCGGTGACAAGAAGGTGAATGCAAAGAGTATCATGGGAATGATGAGCCTCAGCCTGAACAACGGCGATATGCTGGAGGTTATTGCGGAAGGATCTGATGAGCAGACAGCTGTGGACAATATCGAGAAGTTTCTCAGCAATAACTGATCGATACCCTGTGTGAACCTTTGCGATTTACAGTGCATGGGGAGACAATAGGACAAGAGGGCGGGGCGGCGAATGATAATTTGTCGTGTCCGCTCTTTATTTTTATAGGAAAACGTATTCAGGGAGAGTTGTGCTATGAAAATGCTTTTTGTCTACAATCCGAAAGCCGGAAAATCAAGAATTAGAACAAAGCTTTCCGATATCCTCGAGATATTTACGCGCGGAGGGTATGAGCTTACCGTATGTCCCACCCGGGGCAGAGGGGATGCCACCGAAATTGTGGCAAAGCGGCGGAAGGATTATGACATGGTAGTCTGCAGCGGTGGGGACGGAACCCTGGACGAAGTGGTGACCGGAATGATTCGCAGCGGCTTTACCACTCCCATCGGATATATTCCTGCGGGCAGTACCAATGATTTCGGCGGAAGTCTCGGACTTCCGAAAAACATGGTAAAGGCCGCACAGACAATTGTGGATGGCCGAAATTTTTCCTGCGATGTGGGGAAATTTAATCGGGATGTATTTGTTTACATAGCGGCTTTTGGGCTATTTACGGAGGTATCCTACGAGACCGATCAGACCATCAAAAATGTGCTCGGTCACATGGCGTACGTCTTAGAGGGGATGAAGCATTTACAGTCCGTCCGTTCCTATCCGATGAAGGTACTCTATGACGATCAGGTGATAGAGGATGAGTTCATCTTCGGTATGATCACCAACTCCGTTTCCGTCGGAGGCTTTAAAAATATTACCGGCAAAAATGTACAGCTGGACGATGGTGTTTTCGAGGTGACTTTGGTGAAGCATCCGAAGAACCCGGTGGAACTGAATAATATCATGATTTCTCTGCTGAATCGCAACATCGACACCAACGCCATGTACTGCTTCCGCACCTCCAAAGTGACGCTTCTCTCGGAAGAGAAGGTTGCATGGACTCTGGACGGTGAGTTTGGCGGCGAACAGACAGAGGTGAGTATAGAGAATCTGCAGCAGGCAATTCCGATTCGGATCATGGAGTAAACCGACATATCGGATCCGTGGATGCATACAATTCAGAGATGAGGAGAGTTCTCCCAAAATCCGTACGCGATCCGACTTTATGAGAAGAACGGATATAAAAGGCGTGGCTGTGCAGACTGGCGCAAGGGCCGGTTCTGGCTGATGGAGAAGCGTCTGGAAGAGAAATAAAGTGCGATAATTTTTTAACAATATCTATTCCCTTTTTAAGAAGAATGTGTTATAGTCTTTTGTAAAGGGAAATAATTTCACTAAAATATACAAAACGGAGGTATTCAAAATGTTAGTTTCTGCAACTGAGATGCTGAAAAAGGCAAAAGCCGGCCATTATGCAGTGGGCCAGTTTAATATCAACAACCTGGAGTGGACCAAGGCAATCCTGCTCACCGCAAAAGAGTGCAAGTCCCCCGTTATTCTGGGTGTTTCCGAGGGCGCAGGTAAGTACATGGGCGGTTACGATGTTGTAGTCGGAATGGTAAACGGCCTGTTAAAGGATCTGGATATTGATGTTCCCGTTGCTCTTCATTTGGATCATGGTACCTTTGAGGGCTGCTATAAGTGTATTGAAGCCGGTTTCTCCTCCATCATGTTTGACGGTTCTCACTACGCAATCGACGAGAACGTGGCAAAGACCACCGAGCTTGTGAAGGTTGCCCACGGTAAGGGAATGTCCATCGAGGCTGAGGTTGGTTCCATCGGCGGCGAAGAGGACGGCGTTGTCGGTATGGGCGAGTGCGCAGACCCCAACGAGTGCAAGATGATTGCTGATCTGGGTGTTGATTTCCTGGCAGCAGGCATCGGCAACATTCACGGAAAATATCCCGCAAACTGGAAGGGCTTAAGCTTTGAGACTCTGGATGCCGTTCAACAGAAGACCGGTGAGCTTCCTCTGGTTCTTCACGGCGGTACCGGAATTCCCGCTGACATGATCAAGAAAGCAATCACCCTGGGTGTTGCCAAGATCAACGTAAATACCGAGTGCCAGCTGGCATTCCAGGAGGCTACCCGCAAGTACATCGAGGCAGGCAAGGACCTGGAAGGAAAAGGATTTGACCCCCGTAAGCTTCTTGCTCCCGGCTTTGAGGCAATTAAGGCAACTGTTAAGGAGAAGATGGAGCTGTTCGGATCTGTGGGACAGGCATAAATCGGCCCGGACGATAACCGGCGGTGCGCAAATGGCACCTGCCAAAACAGAAAATGGAACAGAGAGAGCCCTGCGGAAGAATGTGTCCGCAGGGCTTTTTTGTAGTACGGCTTTTCTCCGCCGGTTATGATTCCCGGCCCAGAAGCCTCTGATAGAGGGCTGTTATGCCGTTCTGTGTTTTGCCGAAAAGGAAATAATAATCCAGCTGATCGGTTTTCTCCTGACTGATGTAGGAGCCGTAGGAGGGAATCTCACAAAAGATCACGGGTTGTGCCCCGGCGGGCACGATTCCGTATCCGCGGTCTGAAAAGATCAGGGGCAGATTGTTGCCGGAGGCAGTCAGGTAGTAGGCGGATTTTCGCAGGGCAAGTGCCTTGTGGTCGCCGCCGTCCGTCCCGTAAAGAATCTCGTTTTTCGGCCAGTCCACAAACAGGATGCTGCGCGAAGTGACACCGGTGTCAATCTGTCTGCACTCCCGATTTCGCTCTGCAAAGAGCAATTTTGATTTGGCATCCCTAAATTGAATCGCACCGGTGGACTTATCCAGGCTTAAGAGAAGCTCATCCGTGGAAAGCTCCAGAGTGCCTCCCTTTTCGCGGTAGAGCCACCTGCAGTCGGTGTCCCGCATGGCAATGGCAGGACAGGCCTTACTCTCGGGATCCCGTTCTCTTGCAAAGGAAATCCGGATGACATCCGGTGCGATCGGACAGATGCGCAGGGTCCCGTAGCGGCTGTTGATGTACAATCCGTCCGGATTTCTCAAAATCCAGCGTGCACTCAGCTCAATCCTGGCGTGTCCCGGGAGACGAAGCCTTTCGTTGGTCGGCATGTCGCCGAAGACCGGAACGTCCGATGGAGGATTGGGTGTTTTCTGCCTTGGAATTGCCGGTGGCTGTGGCGGCTGTCCCGGGGCTGAGCGATGACCGATGCCGTAGGTGTAATCGCCGGAGGCGGTGCCTGCAGCCACCGTACGGGCTGTTGCCCTGGGGCGGGTCGGGGCTGCCTCCCGGGCAGGCGCATTCGCCTGTTCCGCCGTCCCCGCGGATTCTGTCCCCGGTTTGTCGCTGTAACGACGGATCAGGGCGCTGTCGGTGTACAGGCTGGTCTTGGGTCGCAGTGTCGCCGTAACCCTTTTGCGGGTGCCGGAGGCTGTGGAGTTGCCCGCGGTATTGCGCGGTGTTGCCGCAGATGCGGCTCTGCTTTGTGTGGTTTTAGCAGGGTCATCCATGGATCTGGCCGATTTGCCCGCAGGATGGATCGGGTTGCTCAGGGATTTGGCCGTTTTGCCCGCGGCTTTGGCAGAGCCGGTTATGGGCTGTGGTGCAGGGGCAGGGGCATCTGCATGAGGGCTCCGTTTGCGCTCCGGCACCGGATCCGCGATGAGACCGGTTACATTTCCGGTGTGGAGGATGCAGAGCTTGTGCAGTGCTCGTGTGGCAGCCACGTAGAGAAGCTTCGCGTGTCCGTCATCCACCGGGTAGTCCTCCCGGTCAGGATCAAGAATCAGAACAGCGTCGAATTCCAGACCCTTGGTGTAATCTACGGGAAGGACCATGACACCTGTGGAGAAAACCGCGTGCTCCAGATCCGCTCCCGTGACGGGAAGAAGGGCGCACAGCTCTCCGGCGACGGACTGTGCCTGTCTGTCGTTACGACATACCACGGCAATGGTGTCCAAACTCTCTTTTTGCCAGGAGAGACAGCAGGCGGCTGCCTCCCGGATCAGGATTCTGTGAAGTTCCCCTGGAGAGGTGGATTCCACTCCGGACTCTGCTTTGGCTTCCATGGACAGATCCCGCACAATGGGAGCGTCTCCGTGGCGGATAATGGGTTCTGCAGGATACTCCGCAAACTGCCCATGATGCAGAATATCGGTTGCGAAATTCGAAATTTCCACCGTGTTTCGGTAGCTTTTTTTGAGAATTCCGAAATGCGACCGTTCCCCGGAGAGAAGCAGTGAGCGAAGCTCCTCCCAGTCATTGAGACCGTAGCCGAAGTGGATGTTCTGGGAGACATCCCCCATGACGGTGTAAGTACAGTCCTTGATACAGAAATCCAAAACAGAATAAACCATCATACCGAAGTCCTGGGCTTCATCGATTACGATGTGGTGCGCCTCGCTGATGACCTGCGTCTCCTGGACTCGTTTGTAGAGATAGGCGAGGGCTGCAAGATCGTAGACATCAAAGGTATTTTGATCCTCCGCAAGATATATCGGTTTTCCGCTTCGCTGCTGCATCCTCAGGAAGGAAAGGTAGAGATCAAAGATAGAGGTCTTCCAGATCTTTTTGCCGAACAGCCCCCGGTAAGCGCGGGTGATGGCCTTGCGCTCCGCCTCCGTGTATTTGACGCCCTTGCCGAGAAATTCATCCGCGACCTTGACCGCCAGACGATCGTTAAGCATATTGATTTTGCTCTGTACGGATACGGACGGGTTTTCTTTGATGTAATTTTCGATGCTTTCCCGGGACAGGAGTGTGATCAGGCGATCCTCCCCGGGATCGTCGGAGAATTGTCCGGGGTCTATTTTGACGGGTGAAGGGGTTCCGGGCTTCTCTGCTGTCAGGTCGAAGACACCGGTTTTGCCGCCGCGAACCCCCTCTTTAAACTGTCTGGGGTTTAAGGTGATGTCGGCGCGGAGGATGGAATCCCATTCCAGCTTGTCACAGTAGCGCTTTAAGTCCAAAAACCACTCCCGGGTGCCGCGGATGCAGCCGCTTGACGGGTCCTGTGCGTTCTCCGATATCCGGTATTTTGTACTGTCCCAGGTCTCGTAGAGAAGTCGAACGAAGAGCTGCTCCATGGTCATCTGCCGGATTCCGACGACATCCAGATCGGGGAGCACGCCGGTGATGTATTCCAACAGAATGCGGTTGCTTCCCACCACGTAAAAATCCTCCGGGCGGAAGCGCTCCGCATAGTTGTAGAGAATATAGGAAATACGGTGCATTGCGACCGTTGTTTTACCGGAACCGGCCACACCCTGTACGATCAGATTGTGAAAAGGGGAGCGGCGGATGATATCATTCTGCTCCTTCTGGATCGTGGCGATGATCTCACCCAGCACGGCCTGCTTATTTTTGGCCAGATATTTTGTCAGAAGCTCATCGTTGGCAATGACCTCCGAATCAAAGTAGTCAATCAGCCGCCCCTCGGCAATCTCATAGGTCCGCTTCAGTTTGAGATCGATGGGGATCAGAGTGCCGTCGGGTGCGGGATAGGAGCATTCGCCGAGTCCGTTCTCATAGTAGGCATTTGCCACCGGTGCACGCCAGTCGATGACGGCCTGATGGGTTGTGTCGCGGGCGATTCCACCCCGGCCGATGTACAGGGATTCCGTGATCCCGCGTTCCTTGTCACGATAGATTATGCGGCCGAAGTAAGGCTTTGCAAGGGCACGAAGATTGCGCTCCAGGGCGCGTTTCATGTGCTCCTGTAGCGTGATGGTGTTATTTAGCTGTGTCCATACCTCCGGGTCATCGCTGTGGTAGTGCTCCATCATGACATCAATGTCTTCCTGCATGCGGGCGCTCTCCCTGGAGTAATTCTCCACATTGCGCCGTACGAGCGACAGGGTGTCTGCCAGATAAGCCTCTTCATCGCTGTGGTCCAGTCCGGTAAATTGCTTTTCCCGTGTTTCCATGTAAATTACCTGTCATTTCCTCAATATATGATTGGCGATAGCGGTCCATGTGGTTGATGACCGCAGGTGTCAGAACAGATACATTCTAAGTATATCGGATACTGTGGAAATTACTAGACTTTTCTTTCCTGTTGTGATAAAGTGATATATGTAGTCGTGATTAGTGATAACGAAATTTCGTTTTAAAATATTCAGTATAGTGAAAACAAGTTTCGCATTTCGTTTGTATGGGCTTATGGCCCGGTGAGGTAGATAGATCATGGTTAGAGTTATTGGAGTACGTTTCCGCACTGCCGGAAAGATTTATTTTTTTGATCCCTTGCAGTTTGACATCAAGAGAGGCGACCATGTGATCGTGGAGACAGCCAGAGGAATTGAATTCGGAACGGTTGTGTCCGGGGCCAAAGAGGTGGAGGATGGCAGTATCGTCCAGCCCCTGAAGCCGGTACTGCGCATTGCCAATGCACGGGATATGGAACAGGAGGCCTCCAACAAGGAGAAGGAAAAGGAGGCATTTCGCATCTGTCAGGAGAAGATCCGTAAGCATGAGCTGGATATGAAACTGATCGATGCAGAGTATACTTTTGATAACAACAAGGTTCTCTTTTATTTTACGGCGGATGGGCGTATCGACTTCCGCGAGCTGGTGAAGGATCTGGCCGGGGTGTTTAAGACCAGAATCGAGCTCCGTCAGATCGGAGTGCGCGATGAGACCAAGATCCGTGGAGGAATCGGCATCTGCGGCAGACCCTTATGCTGCCACAGTTACCTTGCGGATTTTGTTCCGGTGTCCATCAAGATGGCGAAGGAGCAGAATCTGTCCCTGAATCCCACGAAGATTTCCGGTGTCTGCGGCAGACTGATGTGCTGCCTTAAGAACGAGGAAGAGACCTATGAGGAATTGAACCGCCGCCTTCCCAATGTGGGTGATTTTGTGACCACGGATGACGGCTTGAAGGGCGTAGTCAACAGCGTCAATGTGCTTCGTCAGCTGGTGAAGGTTGTAGTGGAAGAGGGCGACACCAAGGAGATTCACGAGTACGAGGTGGACAGGCTTCATTTCCGCAGAAGACACAGTAAGAAGGAGCGCAAGGAACTCACTCCCGAGGAGCTTGCCGAGATGCAGGAGCTGGAGCGGCTTGAAAAGGAAGACCGTGAAGCGAAGGCGGAAGCCAAGGCGCAGGCCGCTGCGGAGAAAGCAGAGCGGGAGAAAGCGAAGCGCGAAGCTAAGGAACCTGCGCAGGACAAGCAGGGTAACCGTGGAAAGGGAAGCGGACGCAGCGAGCGGTCTGAGGGGGAACGTGAGGACTCCGGGCGCAGAAGCGAGCGTGGCGGACACAGCCGAAGCAGACGCAGTGAAGAAGAGCGTGAGAACGGGAATGCGCAGGAAGGCCAGAACCAGAGCAACCGCACCAATCAGGGTGGACGAAACGGACGCAGAAGGGACAGGCAGGCACATCGCGGTGAGCAGCAGGAAGGCCAGGAACGCCGTCAACAGGGTCAGGAAGGCCAGGGGCGTCGGCAGCAGGGTCAGGAAAGCCACCAGGACAATGCCGGAAACGGAGCGAAAAAGGATCGTCGCGACAGACGCAGAGGACACAGAGACCGCAAGCCCGGTGCAGAGGAAAATCATGAAAATCGAACGGAAAATTGATGAGCGTGTGGATGATCTGCAGCGCAACGGTTACCGAATCATTCAGAATCCGAAGAAGTTCTGTTTTGGAATGGATGCGGTTCTGCTGACAGGATTCGCTCATGCGGATCGGAAGGATGTTCTGTTGGATCTGGGTACGGGTACCGGGATCATACCGATTCTGATGGAGGCAAAATATGGGTGCGCCCACTTGACGGGATTGGAGATTCAGGAGGAGAGTGCGGATATGGCGCGCCGGAGCGTGATGCTCAACGGCCTGGAGTCCAAAATTGATATTGTGACCGGCGACATTAAGGAGGCAGACGTAATCTTTCCGTCTGCTTCTTTTGATTGTGTTACCTGTAATCCGCCCTATATGATCGGAAAACACGGAATCACCAATCCGGATGCGCCGAAAGCCATCGCCCGGCACGAGATTCTGTGTACCCTTCAGGATGTTGTGCGCTGCAGCGCAAAGCTGCTGCGCCCGGGCGGGCATTTCTATCTGGTACATCGGCCTTTCCGGCTCGCCGAAATTATGACAACACTGTCACAATATAAGCTGGAGCCCAAGCGGATGCAATTGGTGTATCCGTATGTGGACAAGGAACCGAACATGGTATTGTTGGAGGCTGTGCGCGGCGGAAATCCCCGAATGACCGTGGAAAAACCGCTTATCATCTTCCAAAGTCCCGGCGTGTATATGCCCGAGATCCGTGAGAAATATGGCTTTTAGCCGGAGGAAGAGGAGGAAACATGGCAGGAACCTTATATTTGTGTGCAACCCCCATCGGTAATCTGGGGGATATGACGCCCCGCGTGGTGGAGACTCTTCGCGGGGTGGATATGATTGCGGCGGAGGATACCCGCAACAGCATCCGGCTGTTGAATCATTTTGATATTCATACCCCCATGACAAGCTACCATGAGTACAATAAGGTGGAGAAGGCCAGGCAGCTCGTGGAACGCATGCTGGAGGGACAGAACATCGCACTGATTACCGACGCGGGAACCCCGGCCATATCGGATCCCGGGGAGGTGCTGGTGGCACAGTGCCATGCGGCTGGGGTGCCGGTGACTTCCTTGCCCGGACCCGCCGCATGTATTACAGCGCTGACACTCTCAGGTCTTTCGACCAGACGCTTTTGTTTTGAGGGCTTTCTTCCTCCCGACAAAAAGGAGAAAAAGGAAATCCTGGAGGAGCTGGCCGGGGAAAGCCGGACCATGATTCTCTATGAAGCACCGCATCATCTGGTGCGCACCTTAGAGGAACTGTATGAAGTGCTCGGTCAGCGCAGGATTACGTTGTGCCGGGAGCTTACCAAACGCTTCGAGACCGTTCTTCCGACCACCTTCGAGGATGCCCTTGCCCGGTACAAAACAGAGGAACCGCGCGGTGAATATGTGATCGTGGTGGAGGGGAAGAGCCGCGAGGAGAAACGACGGGAGGAGATTGCCTCCTGGGAGAGCATGACAATCGCAGAACATATGGCTCTGTATGAGGAACAGGGCATGGACAGCAAGAGCGCCATGAAGCAGGTGGCAAAAGATCGCGGCGTGGGAAAGCGGGAAATCTACCGCTATTTGGAGGAGCAGAAAGATGGCGAGCAATTGTGACATGTGTGTCAATTATGTATATGACGAGGATTATGAGTGCTACACCTGTATGGTAAATCTGGACGAGGACGAAATGTATCGCTTTCTGACAGGCGGGCAGCAGGAATGCGCCTATTTTCGACTGGATGACGAATACGGTGTAGTACGTCATCAGATGTAAATTGGGAAAGGGGAAACCATTATGGCTGACATATTAAAAAACCGGTCCGAGGTCGCAAAGGACCTTACCTGGGATCTGAATCTGATTTATGCAACCGAGGAGGATATGCTTAAGGATCTGGAGGAAATGCAGAGAATCTGCAGGCATATCACGGAAACATACCGCGGTAGACTGGACACGGCTGAAAGAATCGATGGCTGTCTGCGGGAGTATCACCGTCTGACGGAGATTATGACACTGGTGATGCATTATTGTGATCTGGCGGTTTCTGTGGATTATTACGATGAGCATGCGCAGGAAAACAATGGGAAGGTCGGTCGTATCAGTTCGCAGATTGAGAGTGAAATGAGTTTCATCAAAAGTGAGATTATGGAGCAGGACGAAGAGACCATTCGGGCTGCCATGAGATTGACACAGAGACACCGCTGTTACCTTTCCGATATTCTCCGGGAAAAGAAATATCGACTCTCCCCGGAGACAGAGCGCGCGTTGTCTGCCCTGGGAAGGACGCTTAGTGCACCCTATGAAATCTACAACGCGGCAAAGCTTGCGGACATGCGTTTTGCACCCTTTACGGTAAACGGAAAGGAGTATGCGCTGGGTTATTCGCTGTTTGAGGACGATTATGAGTACGAGCCTGACACGGCTGTTCGCAGGGCTGCCTTTGCCGCCTTTTCCAAAAAGATCGGGGAGTATGAAAATGTGACTGCAGCGGCTTACAACGCCAATGTCCAGACAGAGAAGACATTGGCTGATCTGCGCGGTTTTGACTCCGTATTTGACTATCTCTTGTTTGATCAGAAGGTGTCGGAGGAAATGTACCACCGCCAGATTGACCGGATCATGGAGGAGCTGGCGCCCCACATGCGCAAATACGCAGACCTGATTCGACGGGTTCATCATCTGGACAAAATGACCTATGCAGACCTGAAACTTCCCATTGATCCGGATTATGCGCCCTCTGTCACCATCGACGAATCCCGCCGCTATATTGAGCAGGGCCTGAGCATCATGGGGGAGGATTACGTGGAGATGATCCGCACCGCTTATCGGGAGCGCTGGATTGATTTTGCCCAGAATCAGGGCAAGTCCACAGGAGGCTTTTGCGCAAGCCCTTACGGCAAAAATTCTTTCATCCTGCTCTCCTGGAACAATCGCATGTCCGATGTGTTCACGCTTGCACACGAGCTGGGACACGCAGGGCATTTTAAGGCATGCAATGACGCGCAGTCTATTTTTGATACCAACGTGTCCGGATACTTTGTGGAGGCTCCCTCCACGATGAATGAACTCCTGATGGGACACTATCTTTTAAAGACCAATCCGGACAAGAGATTCCGCCGATGGGTACTGTCCAACATGGTGAGCAACACCTACTATCACAATTTTGTGACGCATCTTCTGGAGGCGGCATACCAGAGAGAGGTATACAGACTGGTGGATGCGGGCAGGACTGTCCAGGCTGAGACCCTGAACCGGCTGATGAAGGAGACCCTGACTGCATTCTGGGGAGATACCGTTGAACTGACGGAGGGTGCTGAGCGCACCTGGATGCGGCAGCCCCATTACTACATGGGACTTTACTCTTATACCTACAGCGCAGGTCTTACCGTTGCAACCTGCATGTGCGACCGCATTGAGAGGGAAGGTGCGTGTGCGGTAGAGGACTGGAAAAAGGTTCTCGCGGCGGGAAGCACGCTGACGCCGGTGGAGCTTGCGGCTCTGGGAGGAATCGACATTTCTACCGATGCACCCTTGCGCGCAACGATCCGTACGATCGGTGATATGATTGATGAAATCATTAAGCTGACGGACGAACTTGAGAGAGAACAGACCGGCCGGGGGGGAATGACAGATGGATCACTATGAGAAGCAATTACAGGCAATTACCGAAATCGTTCACGATTGCGGTAAGATTATGCTTCGAGCAACGGATATTGACCGTAAGATTCATGCCAAGGAGGGCAGAGGAAATTTTGTGACGGAGTATGACTGTGCTGTGCAGGCTGCTCTTCGGGAAAGGCTTCTGGCACTGGTGCCCGGGGCTGCCTTTCTGGCGGAGGAGGATGACGCGGACAAATGTGACATACATACCGGTTATTCGTTCATTGTGGATCCCATCGACGGAACCGCCAATTTTACCCGGGGCTACAAGATGAGCTGTATCAGTGTGGCGCTGGCGAAGGACGGTTATCCCGTGGCGGGGGTGGTATATAATCCCTATACGGATGAGACATTTACGGCCTGTAAGGGTGGCGGCGCTTGTCTGAACGGTGAGCCGATCCGGGTCTCCGACCGGGATTTGGCGCAGGGAATTGTCATGTTCGGAACGGCTCCCTACAGCACAGAATTGTCCCAAAAGTCTTTTGAGACGGCATTCCGCTATTTTTCCAGGGCACAGGATCTCCGCCGCAGTGGGTCGGCAGCCTACGACATGTGCTGTCTGGCGTGCGGTCGTGCGGAGTTCTTCTTTGAATGGATTCTGTGTCCCTGGGATTATGCCGCAGCAAGCGTGATTATCGAGGAGGCAGGAGGATTTGTGAGTGACCTTGCGGGGAATCCGGTGAGTTTTGATCACAGGCAGCCCGTGGCAGCGAGGGCTGCGAAGGTGGAACTTCTCCTTTGATCCCCTTTTTCAAATGTAAAATCTCTTTTCGGAATTGTGTTCCCGTCGAATAACAATGTATAGTTATTAGTTGCATGGATAGACTGCATAGTCATTTGATTGTATACCGTCACATGGTATAATAAAACAGGTTCACAAATCGGAAGTTATGGAGATGAATTTATTGATATGTTTTGCAAATTGAAATATTGATAAATCATGTAAACTGAAATATGTAGGTCCAAAACGTCAAATGAATTCGATTTGGGCTGATGAGCCGAAAGAAGATGTAGGCCCAAAACGTGAAATGAGATTGATTTGGGCTGATGAGCCGAAAGAAGATGTAGGCCCAAAACGTGACATGATGTCGATTTGGGCTGATGGATCAAAGGATTATGTAAGCCCACCGCCCAAAATGATAATTGAGTGGGCATATACAATAAAAAAGAGAGCGGTGTCTGTGCCTGCCGCATTGCTTCATCCGCAGAACGCTTCCGCTCCGTGAAATCCGTAATGGTACTAAGCTCGAAAGGACCTCGCTAAGTACCAATGGATTTCAAGGTCTGCTTCATGAAGCACTGTGGCAGGCACAGAAGTACAAATCAGATAAATTGAAATAGGCAAATTCTTGTCTAGTACCTACTGACATTTTGCATTATTGCATCAGTAGGTAGTTTACTCGCTTTTCCTGGTCCTTTTACCTACCGGCATCCTGTATTATAGCTTCAGTAGGTAATTTACTTGATTTCCCTGGTCCTTTTACCTATTGGCATCCTGTATTATTACTTTAGTAGGTAATTTACTTGATTTCCCTGGTCCTTTTACCTATCGGCATCCTGTATTATTACTTTAGTAGGTAATTTACTTGATTTCCCTGGTCCTTTTACCTATCGGCATCCTGTATTATAGCTTCAATAGGTAATTTACTTGATTTCCATGGTCCTTTTACCTACCGGTATCCTGTATTATAGCTTCAATAGGTAATTTACTTGATTTTCCTGGTTCATTTACCTACCGGCATCCTGTATTATTTGTTTCAGTAGGTAATTTTCTCGATTTTCTTGGTCCTTTTAC
>CAMAGI010000034.1 GCA_945833775.1 uncultured Lachnospiraceae bacterium | reverse complement strand
GCTCGTCGGGCTCATAACCCGGAGGTCGTAGGTTCGAGTCCTGCCTCCGCAACCATAAAAATACCCGGTATTCACTACGAATACCGGGATTTTTCTAACTATTCATGCTGTTTTGAAAACGGCCCATTTTCGATTATGGGCCAATTCTGGGCCAATGGCCCCAAAAACCATTTTTCTGGGCCACGCCGGGCAGAGATGCCGGGCGTTTTTTTATGCCTTTTTTCTCAGCAGCACATCAGCGATACACTCCGAAGCCTTTGCTTTGTTTTCCTCAATGATGTGGCTGTAGAAACTTTCTGTGGTGGTGATGCTTGCATGGCCCAGCTGTTTCGACACGGTAACAATGTCGGTTCCGTTTGCCAGCAGAACAGAGGCTACTGTGTGTCGGAAGGCGTGAGGGTTGATGTGGGGCAGGCCATGGCGGCGGGAGAAGTCATAGAGCCAATCGGTGATGCTGTCCGGGTTCATGTGATCGCCGTTATCCTGGGTGAACACATAGCCGGTAGGAATCCACCTGTCACCATTGGCCAGTTGGAGCCGAAGCTGTTCCCGCTTGTGCTGCCGGAGCAGCTGCATGGTTTCATCGGGCAGAGGGAGCAAACGGCAGTCGCTGGTTTTCGTTTCGCCCTCATACACGCCATGGCTTTTGGTGTAGAGCAAGGCCCGGTCAATTCTGATCCTGTTGTTCTCAAAATCTACCTTTTCCCATCTGAGGCCCATGATCTCACCACGGCGGCAGCCGGTGACAATCATCATTTGCGTAATGAGCCGCCATTTCAGGGGTTCCTTTTCCAGAGCCGCCAAAATCGCCGCCACTTCTTCGGGCTGGAAATAATTGGGGTCTTTCTTCTGCACCCTTGGCGGGGTTGCCTTTTCGGCTGCATTGTAAGGAACGAGCATTTCCTTTTCTGCCTGTGCCAGGATCGTGGAAATGAGGCGGTGGTGTTCCAGAATGGTTTTATCAGACAGCGGGGAGGTATCGAAGGAAACGGAAAAGATTTCTTCCGGCTTCTTTCCCAAGGCTCCAGCGATTGCTTTAGCGGTTTCCACGCTCACACTTTTCCCTTTGGTTGCCGCCACCATTGTAGTGAGGGAGATTCCCGCCGCCTCCGCCACCGCTGTTTTGGTTTTCTTCTGGGATTTCAGGTAGGCGGTGAGATCAGTTTTCGCTGTGGCGGTTCCTTCATCGGCACGGATGCCAGATTCTCCGAGGTTCTTGTAGAAGCTGTTCAGATGCTGGGGCCGGATGTCCGCTATCTTCAGGTGTCCGATTGCCGGATTGATGCGCCCCAGCAATTCCCGGTATCTGTCCTCAGTTTTGGGGCGGAGGCCGGTTCTTTTTTTCAGGTCAATCACATAATCCGCATACTCTGCAAATGTCTGCCGGTTATCCAGGGCAAAGCCCTGCTCAATACTGCGCTCAAAGTCAGCGGCGGCTCTCTGCACGGCTTTTTCAATCTGCCGGGCAGTCATGCCGGGTTCCGGCTTATAGGTCATTCTGTGGCGGATGCGCCGCCCGGAGGTATCAAAGCCGGCTGACACGCTGATTCTGTACGAAACACCGTTTTTATACGATAGCTTTTCAATCGTTGCCATAAAAATCACCGCCTAACTCATATTCCTGTCCGAAAATCTCAAAATGCTTTCTGATTGTCGTTTCTTTTGCGTTGTCCAGTATTGTGTAAAGAATGTTTCCGGCTTCAAAAGAGTTGTATTGAATGGCCACTTCCGGGTCTAGTATGATTCCCTCCCAGTTTTCAAGTATTTCATTGAACTTCGTTTTATACTCAGAGGGAAAACTATCCAGAAGCAGACCGATTTGGCTATTGAAAAAGTAAGTTGCTAGAGCCTTGTATACAGTTTTGCATAAGTCGTGAAGCAACTCACTATCACTACAAAGAAGAACCTCCAAGGCCAGCCGTGTATCATTTCCAGCGGTTTCGCGCTGAATATTTTTTATAGCAGTCTCTGAAAGTCCTGTGACTTTACACGCACTGCTCATTTCTGGATTGATTGATGGATTTTCTGACAGGCATAGAAGCCAATCAACGGAAACACCATAATGTACTGCGAGTGCCTTTATCTTTTTATAGCTCGTTTCCCGTTCTGACCCTTCTTTCTCTAATTCCTGAATCAATGACGAGGGAACTCCTGTTGCATCATATACAGCTTGTCTCGACTGATCGCCATTTTGATTTAGGGATTTCCGTGCATCTAAAAACCGTTCCCATTGCTCCAGTTTAACACCCATATTTAGGTAACCTCCTGACACATTATGACAGACTGGGACAGAAAAAAATATTGTAAGTAGAAATAAAGATACGTTTTTTCCTGTGGTATAATGAAATTGTGCTCAAGAGCAACACAATCATCAACCTATATATAGGTATACCAGATTGCCGGTCTTGTGTCAACAACAATTTCATTATGGAGGTGCAAAACTTGAGAACGCAGAAGAATGAGGAAGTCCGCCAGCTGGCAAAGGATCGGGGCGTAAAGCTGTGGGAAATCGCTGAGAGGCTGGGCTGTGCAGATGCCACGCTTTCCCGGAAACTGCGGCGGGAGCTGCCCGAAGCGGAGAAAAAGGCCATTATGGACATTATCGAAGCTATCTCCGCAGAACAGGGGGAATAACTGTGGCGGATGTAGTGACGATCAACGAGGCTGTGAAGCGTGCCCGCTCTGAGGGGTTGCCGGTGTCGGAATACACCCTCAGACGCTGGATAAAGACCGGGGCTGTGCCTGTCAGAAAAGCCGGCTCCCGGATGCTGCTGTACTACCCCAACCTTGTACGGTTCCTTCAGTGCGAGGACGGCGGGGACAATGCCCCCGCCACGGTGATTCCTTCCGGGATCAGGCGTGTAGACTTGTGAGGTGCAGCCTATGACCCAATGTGAAATGATCCTCAAACACATGGAGGAATGCGGTACCATTACCAGCTGGGAGGCCATGCAGGAATACGGCATTATGCGGCTGGCCTCCCGGATCACAGACCTCAAAAAGGCTGGAATCCCCATAAAGCGGGAAATGGTCAGCCATAAAAACCGCTACGGCGATACGGTCACATTCGCCCGGTACTCTATTGCTGGAGGTGATCGGAATGGCTGAAAGAAGAATGTTTGCAAAATCCATCATAGGGAGTGCACGTTTTCTCAGGATGCCCCCCACATCTCGCCTCCTATATTACGACCTTGGCATGGATGCGGACGATGACGGATGTGTGGAGGCGTTTGCGGTTATGCGGAAAACAGGGGCCGCTGAAGATGATTTGCGTGTGCTGGTGAGTAAGGGATTTGTACGGGTACTTAATGATGATTTGGTATCTTTGATACTAGATTGGAAAACGAATAATTATATCCAAAAAGACCGTTACCATCCCAGCATTTATGCGAAACTGATTGATAATCCACCTCTGGATACAGAATGTATACAAACTGTATCCGACATGGATACCGAGGTTAGGTTAGGTAAGGATAGTATAGGTAAGGATAGTATAGGTAAGGATAGTATAGGTGAGAGTGTGGCGGACAAGCCGCCCAAACGCTCCAGAGTACCCAGAAAAACCTATGGTGAATATGGCTGGGTTAAACTCTCAGATGACGAATACAGACGCCTGCTAAATGATCTTGGAGAGACTGAGGTCAGTAGGTGTATCGCTTATGTCGATGAGTCAGCCCAATCCACCGGAAATAAAAACAAGTGGAAGGACTGGAACCTTACGATCAGAAAATGTAACAGGTATGGATGGGGGTTGTATCAGCAACAGAAAAACGGAAGCACGCCGGTGCAGTATCACCCGGATGACGATCTCAGCGGGATTTTTTAACAGGAGGAAATAACCATGGAAGATTTCAACGCTATTCTGGTGGAAATGGCGAAAAGCACCCCCAGAAACATCAAAGAGTATCTGGCCCCGGACGGAGTATACCGCTGTAAGGTCTGCCAGCAGCCCACAAGAACCAAAAAGCACATTGAAGGTAAGGACATTGAGTTTCCAATCACCTGTGACTGTGATAAGGCAGCCGAGGCGGCAAGGAAGGAGCGTGAGCGACTGGAAGAAATCGACAGGAAAAGACGTATCTGTTTCAATCAGGCCCCGATGCGTTCATGGTCATTTGAAAATGACGATAGGAGCAATGTGATACTGTCCGATGCAATGCGCAGATATGCGGAGAATTTCCCTGAGTTTTTGAGACAAGACAAGAAAATCAGAGGCCTGTTGCTGTTCGGCCCTGTCGGTACCGGCAAGAGTTACTTTGCCGCCTGCATTGCAAACCGGGTCATTGAAATGGGCTATTCCGCAAAAATGACCAACTTTGCCACCCTCACCAACGACCTGCAGGGGATGAATGAGGGCCGCAACCAGTACATAGAGGATTTGAACCGCTATGCGCTGTTGATAATTGACGATCTGGGAGCAGAGCGCAAAAGTGAGTATATGCAGGAGATGGTAACGAATATTATCGACAGCCGGTACCGCTCTGGCTTACCGATGATTATTACCACAAACCTGTCCAGCGATGAACTCAAAAAGCCGGAGAATATCAGCTATGCAAGAATCTATGACAGGCTGATGGGCTGCTGCTTCCCGCAGGAGATCACAGGCCCAAGCCGCAGGAAGAAAGAGCTTCGGGAATCCTTCGGGGATATGAGGGCTATTCTGGGGCTGTGAGAGGTACTATGGCATTACATACCCGCCACACGGAGGGGTGGCGGGGTGCTGCCCGCCCCTACGGCTCAAGTTATTTCTCATGCCAGGCATGGAAACCAGAGGAAAACACGAAAAGGGGTGATGAACTTGTGACCAACGAAGAACTTGCCACCCTCATTCAGAACGGCGATGACGGGTATTTGCCGACACTCTGGGAACAGGTGCGGAAGCTGATCCGCATGAAGGCAGAGCAATACCACCGCTATTTCGTCCTGAATGGCGGTGGCAACTACGCTGTAGATGTTGACGATCTGACACAATGCGGTTATTACGCCGTGCTGAAGGCGGTGAAATACTATTCCCCTGCTGCCGGGTACAAATTCACAACCTATCTGGATAAAACCCTGAAAAATGCGTTCCGGGAGGCCATGGGTATTCACACATCAAAGCGTGACCCATGCGCAACCGCCACCTCTCTGGATGAGTGTTGTGGGGAGGATGATGATACCCCGCTGCTGGATCTGATTGACAGCCATGACAGTAGCTTGCTACAAGTGGAGGAAAGTGTCTACAACCAGGAACTGCGCCGGGAGCTGTCGGAAATTCTCCAGCGGCTCCCGGAAGCAGAGCGGGAGGTTTTAACCCTTCGGTTTTTCTTTGGCATCAGCTACACGGAACAGGCCGAAAACAAAGGGGTATCCAACAACAGCATATCGCAACATGGAGCGGCCGCGCTTGATAGAATCCGCAGGAACCCGGCGTATATGCGTTCCCTTTCGGAGTTTATGCCGGAGCGTGATTTTGACCCATACCGCAGCACCGGCTTGACCGCATGGGCCAACTCCGGGCAGTCCGTACAGGAAAAATACATATCCGGCCTTGACGATCTCACGGCAGGATTCTTGATATAGGGGGGCATATGATTTCTGAGTTGTATACTGACGAGTTGACTTCGGAATATATCTCACCGGGAAAGGTGTTTGATGATTTCTGGGTTTGGTATGAAACCGATGACTATTGTAGGAAATTCTATGCCCGGCAGAAGGCCTTGAGGGCCATGTTTGAGGGATACCGATCCGCCACAGGTGAGGATAGGAAACTCATGGATTATCTGCTTAAAACCCACGCCACCATTTGCAAACAGCAGGGGAAGCCGGATGCCATGAGAAAGCATAACGCTTTCGTCCTGCGGTATGTGGCGGGGGCCAGCGTGAAGGAAGTGGCGGTACACTCTCATGTTTCAAAATCCACGGTTTTCGCAGACATTTTGTGGGTGCTTGATAACATGATGCTTCTGGCCTTCGGCGTGGAGGGCCTGATCCCCTATGAGTATATCCCTGTTTTTTCCCCGGAGGAATATGAAGGGCAGTAGCTGTGCCCTGGGCAAACACCTTCTTGACCGGCAAGCAAACCGGTATATAATTGAACTAGAAATTTCCAAACAGGTGATTTCACCATACGATTGGCGCCGATATTGCGCCTGATTGCACCAAAATGAGCCTATGAGCCGGTGCCAACACACAAGCGGTGTGTTGCGTCTGCTTATGGGTTATTTTTTAACTTTCCATCAGCTGCGTAACACCCGGGAAAGGACACTTATATGGCTGATGGAACAATAATCATTGATACTGAATTAGACCAAAGTGGATTTGAGAAAGGGCTTGGTAAATTAGGCTCCCTTGCCGGAACTGGTCTAAAAGCAACTACGGCTGCCATCACAGCGGTAAGTACAGCACTCTCGGCCTGTGCGGTGTATTGCGCCAAAGTTGGGTCTGAGATGGAAACATCCATGGCGAAGGTGTCAACTATCGCCGATACTTCTGCCGTATCTCTCGGAGAGCTGCAGGCTGGATTGCAGCAGATTTCTTCTTCGGTAGGCCTGTCCGCAGCGAGTTTGTCTGAAGCAATGTATCAGGCACTTTCTGCTTCGGTGGCAACCGGTGATGCACTTCAATTTGTCGAACTGTCATCTAAACTGGCGATTGGCGGTTTTACTGACACGGAAACCGCTGTGGATGCCCTGTCATCTGTTGTAAACGCATACGGCAGCGAACTGCTCTCTGCGGAAGATGCTGCCAAAATTCTGATGCAGACCCAGAACAAGGGTAAAACAACCGTTGGAGAACTGGCAGCAAGCCTATCCCAGTGCATTCCCACGGCAGCGGCATTCAATGTCAGTTTTGAGCAAGTAGGTGCCAGCCTGGCCACAATGACAGCACAGGGCACCAAAACGGCACAGGCTACCACTATGCTGAATAGCCTCTGTGCCGAACTCGGAAAGTCCGGCACAAAAGCTGCCCAATCCCTGGAGAAAGCGGCTGTAGGAACCCAGTATGCCGGTATGTCTTTTTCTGAAATGATGGCATCCGGGGCATCCTTGGGCGATGTGCTGATGCTTATTTCTGATAATGCGTCCAAGAGTGGATTGTCCATGGTGGATATGTTCTCCTCCATTGAGGCAGGAAAAGCCGCCATGCAGCTGGTAAATGCAGAGGGAGAAATGTTCCGTTCTTCTCTCGCAGCAATGTCCACCGAAGCGAATGTCGTGGATGATGCTTTCCAGAAAATGACAGACACATTCGAGGCACAGACAAACATACTGAGGGTATCCGCCGAAAATTTGGGGATTGCAGTCTATGAGAAGCTGCAGGAGCCGCTAAAGGATCTCGCCAAGAAAGGCACAGAGTACATCGGTCAGCTGACGGATGCCTTTAGCTCTGGCGGATTTGAAGGCCTTGTTGGGGAGATGGGAAATGTCCTTGCCGATGTTCTGACGGAGGTTGTAGAGTTCGCCCCGCAGATGGTCACAGCGGCGGTCTCCGTTATAGAATCCTTTATCGAGGGATTGAGTAGCGCTGTCCCAGAAATCGGCACCGCTGTTTCTGAAGTTGGTACTACCCTCATTGAGGGCATCCTGACGATTGTGCCCGAGCTTTTGACGCTGGGCATCGAACTTATCATCTCGCTCGTTGAGGGCGTTGCACAGGCCGCACCGCAGCTGATAGAAGCCTTTGTACAGGCTATTGGCAGCATTATTTCCACCCTGATTGAGCACACCCCAGAACTGCTGCAAGCTGGTATGGATTTGTTGCAGTCGTTGGCAACTGGTGTGCTATCTGCGTTGCCTACCATCGGGGAAACCGCCCCGGCTCTGATTGAAACACTTTGCAATAATCTGTCCTCCCAGCTTCCGCAGCTGCTGGAGGCAGCAGCCGGCATCATCATGGAGCTTGGCTCAGGACTAATTTCCTATGCTCCACAGTTAATCACAGCGGTGGTAGGCATCATTCAGAACATTGCACAGTTCATCATTCAGAATCTGCCTACAATTCAGATGGCAGCAATGCAGATCATATTCCAGCTGGCAAATACCCTGGTTGATTCCATCCCTGAGCTATTGGCATCTGTCGTGGAAATCATGGAGGGTATTCTCGGATTTGTGGTGGACAATTTGCCGTTCATCGTACAGTCTGCGGTGGAAATCATCACCACCCTGTGCGAGAAGCTGGTAGCACTCATTCCTGAGTTGATACCTGTCTGGACACAGGTCATCATGAGCATTTTCAATTTCGTTGTTCAGAACCTGCCCACCATTGTTCAGGCTGCAATTCAGATCATGGTTACGCTGGTGAACGGAATTATTGCGCAGATCCCCACGCTGGTACCGGCTGTGGTGCAGTTGATTTCCCAGATATTCCAAGCAATCGTAGCGAATTTGCCAACAATCATTTCGGGTGCTGTTCAGATTGTGACCACCCTGGCCATGGGCCTGATTCAGGCAATTCCGCATCTGATTGCAGCAGTCCCAAAACTGGTTGTGTCCATTATGGAGGGCTTCCTCAAGACAGATTGGGCATCTGTCGGCATGAATATTATCAAGGGCATCGGTGCTGGTATTGCGGCAGCTGCATCCGGCCTGGTTCAGATTGCCGTCAATGCGGCGAAAAGTGCCATAAATGCAGTGAAATCGTGGTTGGGTATCAATTCTCCATCCAAGAGAGCCAAAAGGGAAATCGGCAAATGGATTCTGCCCGGCATCGGTGAAGGTGTCGATGAAACTGCACCAGACCTGAACGAGAAGATGGAGGACACCGCAGAGGGCATGACCGAAGCATTCTCCAAAAAGACCAATGACATTGACACCGATGGCCTGATGAAGAAGCTGAAGGACAGCAGGGAGCCGGAAAAACCCAAAGTCAATGTTGTGGAAAAGAGTATTGGGGATATTCCTACAGCTTTTAGGGAATTTGAGCCTACGCCTCCTGTCGATGTGTCGGCTCTCGTTGCCAAAATGAGGGCGGGCGTTGAAATGGAGGTTGGGCGGATCTCTGCGGATGTGCAGGTGCGCAGCAAAATCAGTTCCAGTCAGCTGGAGAGTGAAACCCGTGAGGAAATTGACTATGAACGATTGGGTGCAGCGGTTGCCAGTGGCCTTATCCAAGCAAATGTAAAGGTCGAATGTGATGACCGGGATTTTGGACGGCTGGTTGCCGATATTCTGCCGTTGTAACAACAGAAAGCGCCTTTGGGCAAAGGAAAACCCCTAGGAGACCGCAAAATCTCCTAGGGGGTAATCATTTTTTCAGAACCTGTTTCCCATCTTCAATGACAAGCTCAAATTCCTTTTTACAGCCACGATAGCACAAAAGGAACACGCCGGAACTGGAAGCTGTGTTGTCGTAGATGGAGTGCTTTGCACCACAGTAAGGGCAATGTATCCACATCCGTTCTGTGGCTACCCTGGGTAAGTGCAAGTTTCTGACCATATCATGCAAGGCCTGTGGGCTGCTCATTTGCTGTTACGCTTCGCACGTCCTGCGGTGTATTGGCGAATGGTGTCGCCGGCATTCACGATACTGTCCTTCTGCTGATTGACCATGTCGATGAACGCCATGTAAGCGTCATAGCAGAGGCCGACATTGCTTTTCTCCGTACAGACTGCGGCACCAGCCCCGGAGCCAAGGCAGTTGTCGAAGAACTCCTTGATCATATCGGCATTGTGCTTCAGCATCTCAGAAGCTTTGCCGGTCTTGGGGGTTTCCTTCTCCCGGGCACCCAGCACTTCCAATGCCCTTTCAAAGCGGCCCATATCCTCCGCATCACGGACATCGAAATGGTACTCCTGACCATTGTGGCAAAATACGGTGTTGATTTCCTGGCTCATTGGCTCTTGCCTCCTTCAAAGTGATACGCTGATTTTAGCACATTTGTTTGTGTATGTCAACTTAATGCAAAAAGCTGTGCTTTTCACAGTACAGGCACATTCTCCCCTTGAAATCTGCTGTTTGCGGGACTATAGTAGGCGTATACGCAGGGGCTTGGCTCCTGATCTCTGGGAGGTGCTGTGTTCCATGACCGCAAAAATGCTTCGGCACGAAGTAGATGTGAATCTTCGTGACATTGAGTTCGAGTATAACGGAGTATCTGGTGCCATCTGCCCATTCAGCCGGGAAGATATTGCCGTGAAATACGGCGATTCTGAGCACACATTTGACTCTGTGGACGCCTTTATGAACGAGCCATTTATTGAGGGCAAGCCCCTGAAGGACATAATTGAGAATTTTACCATCTAGCAGTCGGGTGTTCCGGCTGCTTTTCCTTTTGCGGATGTGTGTTGATGTGCCGCTGCTGGCCTCCTGCTGCCCCTGTGGGACTCTTTCTGGTGGCGGCTATATCCATGCCTGTCCAGAGGACAAAAGAACAGCGGGAGCCGCCTGACGCTCCCGCTGTGGTCTGCTATTCTGCTGTGTCCTTTGTGCCCTGCTCCATCATGGTATCAATGGCAAGGTTGATAAAAGCATTCACGGACAGGCCCATAGAATCGGCCATTGCCTTGATCCCTTCTTTCTTGCCCTTTGGCATAGTAAGAACAACTCTGTCATATTTGTCCTTCACATACTTTTGAACAGCTTTCTTTTGTGCATCTGTTACTGCCATAACATCATCCCTCTGCCAGAAGTGTGGCGGTGCCTCGGATTTGGGTGCGCCTTCTCCACCATACCAGCATTATATCACAAATATCTATTACTAGCAATACATAATATTGACGATATATTGCTAGTAAATTTGTGCAATATCCCATCTTGATATATTGCTAGCAATAGTGTATTATATGGGTGTAAGGTTTGGGAGCCCAATTTCAACACCGCCTGTTGTAACCCATACACGACAAACACAAAGGAGCGGAGGCAGCACGGAGAGACGGCACAAAACAAAATGCAGGAGGCTATCACATGAAAAAGTACAATCTGAGCAGCATTATGAAAGCCGCATGGGGCTTCTTCCGGAATGGCGTTGCTTCCTTCTCCGTGGCCCTGAGAATGGCATGGGCCAACGCCAAGACCCACAAGGCCGCCAAGGATGTGGCGGGCATCTCCGAGGAAACCCACACATGGTACGGCTGGAAGCAGCTGGGCTATGAGGTGATCCATGAGAGCAAGGCCCTGTATCAGGCTGTTCTCGCCGATCCCGCCACCAAGAGCGGTACCCGCAAGACTTCCTATTTCGGTCTGTCCCAGGTGCAGCCCATCAACGCATAAGAAAAGCCCCTTGCATCACAGCCGGCGAAAGCACGATGCAAAGAGCCTAACGCCAACCCGGATTACAGGAGGCAAGTATAGTATAGCTTGCCTCCGCCCAAAAATCAACTATTTTCTCAGAGAGGTACGAAATGAAGGACATAGAAAACACCGTAGACGAAGCAGAGGTTATTCGGATTCTGAGGGAGGGAGATGAGAAGGAGGAACAGAAAACAAGTGTACTCAAAATGTGTCCTGAAATCAGCCAAGATCAGGACAGAGCGTGTCTCCTTTCGACACTGGTATACTTTGGTTTCCTGGCCGGCATTGAATATCCTATAACTGACTACAACGCCGAGGAACGACACAGAGCCGCTTGTCTGCTGGAGAAATACGACTGTGATAGCGCAAAAAAGAGAGCAGCAGTAGCGTATCTGAAGGCAGGAGGGGCCACAAAAGGGAGCCTACACGAGGATTGCTGAGACATTCAGGAGGAAATGAAATGGAAATCAAAATCAGTCCGTTATTCTCGTGTCATGTGGACATGGAAACACAGGTATTAAAACTGTCTGCATGGGTTCAAACCTTGGGATATGTTCTGGAGGGGCTTGATGAAGAAGGAGCGAAATCCGGAAAGAGTGAGGCCCATGCGGTGTCCTTTGCCAATCGCTATCCGGTATACAGCGAAATGCTGTTTCTTGCTCTTTCCGGTCTGCAGGATTGCAAGGATGCGCTGGAGAAGCTCTGCCAGAAGGAAACTGAGCTGATAAATGTGGAAAAATAGCCACATATTCTCTTGCCATAAAAGCAGAGGAAAATATAAGCGGAGCCAGGTGAACGCCACGGCCCCGCTTTTCTTCTGTTGTGGCGGATATTTGCATAACGATGTAAGTGGTTGATACACATTGACAATTTTAGAATTCTGCAATACAATACGGTAAATACTTCCACACCTCCCCTAGAGGAGGAATATAAGTATCGAAGTATCATTTACTGACATCTGCCTAAACATTGGTTGGAATCCCAATAAAATCAAAAGATGCAACGGTATTTGATGCGGAACAGTTACCTTCACATTAACAGGCTCCCGGTGCTACGCTCCCCGCTGATTTGGGGTAAGCCGCCCCCGGGAGCCTCACCATTTTGCGGGGCAGATAATGGGTTCGTTCGTTTCGCTGGCGCAATTTGAGTTGTTCCGCAGGGTGAAACTTTTTGAGATTCGAGTTAAATCGCAGGAGGGACTTTTTCGGATTCGAGTTTGTTCCGCAGGACGTACATTTGTTTGAGTTATTTGTTTCGCAGGAGGGTGCAAATAGGAGCGTTCCTTTTCACCATAACCCAAAAAGTCATTGATAATAGCCACTTTTTGGGGTGTTCACATGGATATGGACGCACCCAAAATAAAGGAGCGCTCGGTTTCAATAAAGGAGCGTTCGGTTTCAGCGTTCGGTTTCAAGGATGCAACTTTTTGCATCTGGTTGCAACCAAAAAAGTTGCAACTTTTTGAGGAAAAGCGTTGCGGCTCTATGCCGTCAGTACCGGGAAGCAGATTGGTTTTATTTCGCAGCAGATGGATTCGTTTCGCAGGATAGTAGCGTTCGGTTTTCTGCCCCTCTTTCTATCGCTAGGGGGGATTGCCCTATGCTGCTGCCGAAAGCCCGCTGTAGGGAGCCTGTGGGGCCTCTGTGGTGCCGGATGCACGACAGAAAATAAAAAGCCCGCCACGGTGGCGGGAGCATTGACAAAACCTGTGTTTTGGGGTATAGTGGTGATGTAACGAGGGTGCTACCGGCAGACGGTCAGCCCCTAAGTGGTTTTGTTACAAGAAGTAACCGCACTCTTTGGGCGAGGGGCGGTTACTTCTTTTTTGTCTGCAAAAACAGGCCGATGATGCCAACGATTAAAATGCCGATCTGAATGAGGTCGGAGTATGTAACCATCTGCAACACCCCCTTTTCTCTGTCTGAGATTCGGGGGCTAAGAAGTTACCCCCGAAGAATGGGGGCTAACCGCCTACCGTTACTGGTAGCACCACGGACAGAATAACCCACATTGGGCCAAATGTCAACAAGAAGTATGCTGACCGCTGCTGCCGGGACGGTGCCCGTCTCGTTCCGCCCTGCCGTCCCTCATAGGGCAGGGACACCGCCAGCCATGATACCGTGGCATTTCAAGCCAGCTTCGGCGGGCATGAGCCTGGGGCCGTGGGCCACCGCTGGGCCACCCATGGAAATTCTGGGCCAATTCTGGGCCACAGCAGCCATAAACACCCAAAATGATATAGGTTGATATGTTATGAGAAATCTCAAGTTTTTAGGTAAAATGCAGCATTTCAATTCGATAGAATATGATACGAAATAATGCTACCCGCTCTCATAACCCGGAGGTCGTAGGTTCGAGTCCTGCCTCCGCAACCATAAAAACACCGGATTTCGATAAGAAATCCGGTGTTTTTCTAACTTTTTGAGGTAAAATGAAGCGGCCCAAAATGCCGTGGGGGATAGCCGCGGGGATAGTTCCGAAAAATGCTATTTCAAAAAACCGGGAATTTCAAACTTTTTGCCGGCATTTTGTTTTCCGCATATCTCTTCCTTTATGAGAATCAGTCAAATAATTTCATTATAGTTTGAACGTATTATTACGACACTGGTTCTGCATTCGATGCTCAAAACCTCTCCCATGCCGTTTCGCGGGGATCTGGGAGGGGGTTATTGTACCCTTTTGCATTGCTGATTATTGCTTGGCTGCGGTATCTGAAACCATTCGATGGAGAAATGATTGCAGACGATTATGAAATTTCTGCTATTTTTGTGATTAAGTACGTTTTATTAAACACATTCATTGATAGAATATGTTGAGTAAGGGGATATCTGCCTTACTGTAGTTGAAATAGCCAGCAAAACAAGATATAATAAACTAAAAAGTGACCGGAAATGGGGGTTCCTATGCATAGCTTTGAGAAATTAACAAAATACATACCATTGTTGAATCAAACGGAGATTGGCAACTGGGTAATTGACACAGAAAATGATGGAACGATAGAACATCCAATTCAATTCCCGTTTGTGGCGTATTCTAGTTTAGTCAGTAATTTCATAGATGATGTGAGCGGCTTCGTTGAGGATAATCCGGAATTACATTTAAACCGGTACCCCGATATTCTGGAAGAAAGCGGCCTGGAGTGGAGCACTCAGTCTATGAGTGGTGCGATTGTAGAGGATTTGGACGCAAAAGTTGTTTGCGCCCTGATTGTTGGAGCTGTTCGTGCTGAAAGGTTCTGCGACGGAGCCTTGCTGACTTTCTTTACGAACGGCAGTATAATGAGATGGCTGCACAGGCTCCAAGAAATAGAAGAGCACACAAATAATGATATAATTAGAGAGAAGGAGTGTTCCCAATGAGTGCTGTAGTATCTTTTGCAGATTGGCTTCGAAACTATTCTTCCCATACATACAAAGACACAACGGTCGAAAAATATGAAGCTGCCTTGGAAAAAGGGCCAGATTGGCTGGGAATTACTTTGAAAAAGCCCATCATGGAGCATTTGACAATCGAAGAGTACAATCCTCTGTACGAAACGATTGTAAGTCATGAGAATTTTGACACGGTCAACAAAGCACATGGTAACGGTGAACTTAACTTGGCGCTAAACGCTTTCAAAAAGTATCTTGCTTTTTTGGCGAAAGTAAGCAATGTGGCAGGAAATGCTGTACTGTATTCCCCTGAATGGTTCGCAGAACAGGCCAAAGATATGGAAGCATTACGGACCACGGACCACGATCTGCGCAGTACCTTCGTTGAACAGTTTGGCCCTGGTGCCATTGCGAATCTTTCTGGTAAGGCATTGTTGACCAGACTGTTTTACAGCGATGTTGAGAATAAGGACAATATGTGCTATATGTTGGAGTTCCATCCACAGATGCGTGAAATTTATGGCAGCATCGCAGGTGGTTCTGCATTTAAATTCGGTTTGTTTTACCACAAGAAAAACCAGTGTTGGATGACGGGCTCTCCTGGAAAGCCCCAGAAGTTATCTGAGGAAGAAGCAATCAGAGTTGCTGAAAGCATTCGGGATAGTATGGTCGAAGGTGCCGAAATATTGGATGCGCACACTTTTGTGTCATCAGTCGAAGAGTATGAATCCCTTTATGAAGAACTGAGCCATATTTCCATCATTGACAACGTCTGGGTGCTGAAATTTTACCAGATGCTCTACCCCGAAATCCTGCCTGTTTTTTACGGCAAGGACTATCAGATCGATGTTCTGCGTTTCCTAAAAATGGAGCCCAGCCACATTCCGTTTGTACGCATGGGACAGATTATGTCTTTCGTTAAGAAGTGCGGTATCTCCAGTGTTGAATTCGCGCAAATCTACTATAAATACTGTGCGGCCGGTGTAAAAAGCAACGAGGATGAACCGGATACCTTGGCGGATACCAAAACAGAGAGCATTCGGTACTGGATGTATACTCCTGGGGAAGGTTCTGCAATGTGGGATACTTTCTATAAAGGTGGCATCATGGCCATTGGCTGGGGAGAGATCGGTGATCTGCGTGCTTTCGATAGCAAGAAAGCTATGAAGCAGAAAATGAAAGATACATACGATCCGACATTGACTTATATGAATGCGGCTCATGCCACATGGCAGTTTGCAAACGAGATTAAGATCGGTGACGTGGTCTTTGTTAAGAAAGGACGTTCCCAGATCATTGGACGGGGTGTTGTTACATCCGAATATGAATATCTGGGATCTGACCCGTCTTATCCCCATCGTCGATCTGTCAATTGGACGCACAAGGGGGAGTGGCCCCACCCCGGTGGTCAGGCTGTCCTGAAAACTCTGACAGATATTACACCTTATACAGACTATGTAGAAAAACTTTGCGCGTTGTTTGCTGCTGACACGGATGACGATGAGGAAGAACAGATCGTTGCATATCCTGCCTACGATGAAGTAGAATTTCTGAAGGATGTCTATATGGACGAGGAGGAGTATGATACCCTCGTCAATCTGATTCGGACCAAGAAAAATGTTATTCTCCAAGGCGCGCCTGGTGTTGGTAAAACTTTTGCAGCCAAACGTCTGGCCTATTCCATGATGGGCGTAAAAGATCAGGAACGGGTTATGATGATCCAGTTCCACCAGAGCTATTCTTACGAAGACTTTATCATGGGATTCCGTCCGTCTGAGTCTGGCTTTGAGTTAAAGAAGGGTGCTTTCTACAATTTTTGTAAGAAGGCCGAGATCGACAGCGATAACGACTATTTCTTTATCATTGACGAGATCAATCGCGGTAATCTGAGCAAGATATTCGGTGAACTGTTCATGCTGATCGAAAGCGACAAGCGTGGCATTCAACTCCAGCTTCTTTACTCTGACGAGAAATTTGCAGTTCCGAAGAATGTTTACATTATCGGCATGATGAATACAGCAGACCGCAGCTTAGCGATGCTGGACTATGCGCTGCGCCGCCGTTTTGCGTTCTATGAAATGCGTCCTGGCTTCAATACCGATGGATTCCGTGACTACCGCATGAGCCTGGGTAATGAGAAGTTTGATAAGCTGATTCATACCGTTGAAGCTCTTAATAGTGCCATTTCTGCTGATGATTCTCTGGGAGAGGGATTCTGCATTGGACACAGTTACTTCTGCAATCTGACTACTGAGTCTATTACTGACCGTACACTGTCTGGGATTGTTGAATACGAGCTGATTCCCATGCTGAAAGAATACTGGTTTGATGAGTCGCTGAAGGTCAAGGATTGGTCTGAAAAACTGAGGAGTGCAATTAAGTGATTCCTGTTCAAAATATATACTATATGCTCGCTTATGCGTTTCAGGTTCTGAACGAAAACGGGTATAAGGATATTGCTGCTGAACAATTTGATAATGTGGGAGAACTGTGTGCAGCAATTCTCGCCAGAGGTGTTTCTCTTCAGCTAAAACGGGGTCTTGGTAAGGAGTATATCCCTCAGACGGAACCCCTATCCTCTTTGCGTGGCAAAATTGATATTTCCGAGTCTATGAAAACGCAATCAATGCTGCGCAAACAACTGGTTTGCACATATGACGATTTTACTGTCAACAGCTACATGAACCGGATTTTGAAGTCTACTATGGAGTTGCTGATTCGCTCGGACATTTCTAGACCCAGGAAAAAAGAACTGCGAAAGCTGTTAATTTTCTTTAGCGATGTAGATCCTGTCGATGTGCATAATATTAACTGGCGGTTTCAGTATAATCGAAATAACCAGTCTTATCGTATGCTGATATCGATCTGCTATCTGGTTATTAAGGGCCTCCTTCAAAGCAATACTACCGGCGGCTCAAAGCTGATGGACTTCCTGGACGAACAGCGGATGTGCCGATTGTATGAAAGATTCATCCTGGAATATTATCGCAAGGAGCATCCAGAAATTAAGGCAAGTGCATCTCAAATTCCATGGCAGTTAGATGATGATTTCGATTCGATGCTACCCGTTATGCAGACAGATATTATGCTGTCCAAGGGAAGTACAACGTTGATCATTGATGCCAAGTATTATGGCCATACTACCCAGAACCAGTATGGTGTTAATACAATCCACTCTGGAAATCTCTATCAGATATTTACTTATGTGAAGAATAAGGATGCTGCGTACGGAGATCAGCCACACACAGTTTCTGGCATGCTCTTGTATGCGCAGACAGATGAGATCGTTCAACCCAACCATGTTTATCACATGAGTGGCAATAAAATTACAGTACGGACGCTGGATTTGAACCAACCTTTTTCTCAAATTGCAGCTCAGTTGGATGGTATCGTAGTTTCACACTTTGAATGAAAAAGCGAATTGGCGGGGCGGTGCATACTATGACATTGGAAAAACAGTTCGAGCAGGAAATGATAGGCATTTACATGACTGCAAAGAGGGAGTGCGGTTATAACGCAATCCGCTTTCTTCAGCTAATTTCTGCCAAGGGTGGTCTGGTTGCTGCAAAACAGTTAATCAGCAAGCCCGGTGGAGCGGATGGGTTTACTACTCTCTGGGAATGTGGCCGTTTGGATTTATCTGTAGAAGCCCATGTCCTAAATCCCAAATATCTCGAGCTGTTTACAGAAGCAGAGCGGCAATTATGCAGAGAACGGCTCCAGGAATTTGGATACACCCTCTAGCATGGAGTGAAAAAGTTGCTATGAAAATTCTGGTTAGTGCCTGTTTGCTCGGCGAAAACTGTAAATACAACGGCGGCAACAACTACAACAGCGCAGTTGCAGAATTTGTGCAAGACAAAGAGGTTTTATCCGTTTGCCCGGAGATGATGGCCGGGATGGGTTGCCCCAGAACCCCCATAGAAATCGTAGACGGAGTGCTGACGGATCGGGATGGCAAGAATGTGGACGCTGCTATGCGCGAGGCAGTAGCAACGGCGCTGAAGCAGATTTCTTCGGAGGAAATCCAATGTGCGATTCTGCAATCCAGAAGTCCCACCTGTGGCGTGAATCAGGTTTATGACGGAAGCTTTACCGGAAAGCTGATCCCTGGGGCGGGCATCTTTGCTCAGGCACTGAAAGATGCCGGTTATCGGGTGATTGACGCGGAAGATGTTGGGAAGGAATAGCAGCTCTGTTTCTTAGTGATCTCTAGTAGTGGCAAGCAGTGTCTGGGTGCTACCCAGCCGGATTTTCGCTTGTTGGGTGGATCCCCCAAACCCCAGATCTGCCCCTTCCGGGCAGGCAACGCGTTTTGTAAACGCTGACAGGAAATTCCCCAGATAGCAAAAAAGCGTTCGAGGGATTCTCAGATTGTTTTTATTCTTCATTCCGGTTTGCAGTGAGCAACGAAAAGTGTGCTATGCCGTGGTTTGGGTGGGGAGATATCCGATGGAAGGGGGCGCGTTTCACTACACCCATTGCCGACACACCAATCGCAAAACAAAAAATTCGCCCACACGGGACTTGTAAAATCTCGTGTGGGCGATTGTCATGCCTGTCTTAAAACTGCAAAAGCACCGGCGC